>DASTWV010000027.1 GCA_035765775.1 Actinomycetota bacterium
CCAGGCGGCGGCCGAGAGCACGCCCGAGGTCCTCCTGGAGCGCCTCATGATCGCCGCCGGGCTGCCCCCGCCGGTGCGCCAGTTCACCCTGGCCCGGGACGGCAGGACCTACCGGGTGGATCTCAGCTACCCGGAGCTGAACCTCGCCATCGAGTTCGACGGCTACCGGTACCACTGGGGAAGGAAGAAGTGGCGCCAGCACCTGGCGCGGAGCAACGTGTTGATGCTGTTGGGCTGGCGGGTGCTCCACATCACCTGGGACGACCTCGTGTTCCACCCCGAGAAGGTCGTGCCCAGGTCCGGGAGGCGCTCGGGATGTCGTAACTTCGGGGGTGTTTGAGCGCTTCACGGATCGTGCCCGGCGGGTCGTGGTCCTCGCCCAGGAGGAGGCCCGCCTCCTCGGCCACAACTACATCGGGACTGAGCACATCCTCCTGGGACTCATCGCCGTCGAAGACGGCGTGGCCAGCAAGGCCCTGGGCACGATGGGCATCACCCCGACGGCGGTCCGGGACCAGGTAGTGGCGATGATCGGCGCCGGAGCGGGGTCGAACGATGCCCACATCCCGTTCACGCCCCGGGCGAAGAAGGTGCTCGAGCTCTCCCTGCGGGAGTCGATGCTCCTCGGTCACAAGTACATCGGGCCCGAGCATCTCTTGCTGGCCCTGATCCGGGAGGGCGAGGGCGTCGCCGCGCAGGCGCTTACCAAGCTGGGCGCGGACCTCGGCACCGCCCGCGAGCGGGTGCTCCAGCTCCTGGGCCCGCTGGACGAAGGGTCGGAGCAGTTCATGCCCGTAGCGCCGGTCACCGGCCGGGCCCCCGCGGCGGCCGAGCCGACCTGCCCCCGCTGCTACTCACCGCTGGTCGGCCTCGCCAAGTCCGCCGCCTTCAGCGTGCCCGGCGCGGGCGGGCGGCCCCGGCGGGTGCTGGCGATGTACTGCGGGCGCTGCGGCTACACGCTGGGCCTCCTCCCCGACGACCAGCTGCCGGCGGAGGACGACGGAGGCGGCTAACCGCCGGGCAGGCCCACCGACTCGATCGTGTTTCGGTACGTGGAGGGGAGCTGCACATCGTTCTCGACGGCGATCTGTCCCGAGGACGCCCGCACCAGCAGGACTGCCGGCTGCCCGTTGAGGTAGGGGGTCAGGTCGAAGGTCGCCCGCAGCCCTCCGGCCACCTGCAGCGATGCCAGGTCCGGCGGATTGCTGGTGGCGGACGCCGTCACCACCGAGACCCCGACGGTGGCGGTCACCGCCGAGGTGTTGACCACCCCCAGGATGTCGGTGCCGCCCGTGGGCGCCCCAGCTGGCACCCACCACGAGGTTCCGGCCCCGGTGGCGCCCTGCACGGACTCGTAGCCCTTCGCCGAGCCGCCGTCGATGGTCACCCGGTCGGCAACCACCGGGACCCCGTTGCTCACCGAGAGGATCGTGGAGTGCTGCGTGCCCGCCGGGACCTCGTCGGAGAGCTTCAGGGTGACCTGGCTGCCGGCGGGCACCGAGACGTTCTGCTGCCCGGCCGGGGCGGAGCCGTCCACGGTCTGGAAGGACTCGTTCACCAGAGCCTCGTGGTTGCTCGGGTTGGCCACCACCAGGTCTTCCTCGCCCTGCGCCGGCGTCTGCCCACCGGGGAAGATCCACTGCAGCTGCGGGGCGGTCACCCCGAGCGACATGTTCAGGCCCCGGGCCGCCGCCGTATTGACCCGCATGAGCCGGTCTACCACCAACCGACCCCGGGTGGCGGTGATATCGAGGCCGAACGAGGGGGTCTCCGGGTAGTAGTCGGCCAGATAGATGGTGGTCTGCGACGACGGCGGGATCGGGAAGTTGTCCAGCCCGGCGGGCACCAGATCGCCGTTGGGGCTGAGGACCCGCACCGTGACCCCGGCCTGCTCGGGGAACGGGTTGGCGACATAGATATAGGTGTCGTATCCGGGAGCGGTGCTGGCGGTGGCGAAGAGCCAGTGCCTGCCGGGCTGCGACGAGCACGGCGCTGCCGTCCCGCCCGTGGTGGAACCGACGACGGTGAGGAAGCTGGCGTTCGACTGCCCGAATCCCTCGACGACTGCTGGTGCCGGGGCGGGCGAGGGGGCCACCTGGTTCGTCGCCAGCCCGGAGGCCAGATCCTCGGTGGTGGCCGCTCCGCTGCCCGTGCCGAAGCCGGTCGCCCGGAGGTGGAGCGCGCCGCTGCCGAGGTTGGCCGTCCACGCCGTGGACCCGAGGTTCTGCGTGGTCGGGACCGGGCAGTACCAGGCGGTGGACAGCGGCGTGGCCGCCGCGGGAATCCGGGCCGCCGCCGGATGGTGCGAGGGAACGGCCGCGTTCAAGACGAGGCCCGCGAGCACCAGCAGGACGGCCACGACAGCCGCGGCGATCTCGCCCCGGCGCATCAGGCGGTCCCACCCGGAGGCGGCGTGTTCCGGCCGGGAGGCGGCGTGTTCCGGCCCGGCGGCGAGGACCTCCCCGGCGGGGGGGTGGTGCGCCCGGGAAGCGGAGACCTCCCTGGCGGGGGCGGGGTACGGCCCGGAAGCGGCGTGGTGCGGCCCGGAAGCGGTGTCGTCCCTCCAGACGGCCGGTCGGGAGGCGGGGTCGTCCCTCCAGACGGCCGGTCGGGAGGCGGGGTCGTCCCCCTAGACGGCCGGTCGGGAGGCGGGGTCGTCCGCCCCGGCAGCGGGGTCGTCCGGCCGGGCAATGGTGTCGTCCGTCCGGGCACGGGACTGCGCCCCGGCGGCGGGATCGGGATCCGGGCCGGTGGTCGGGCGCTTGGGGCGGCGATGCCTGCCAGCGGGCCGGGCGTCGGCCGGCGCGCCCCGGGCCGGACCCCTTCCGAGTGCCCGCCGGGCCGGGTCACGTGGCCGACGGTGGCCATCGCCAACGCCAGCAGCAGGAGGGCGGCCTCGAGGAGGACCCAGCCCACGCGGTGCCACTCGTGGCGGTAGTCAACCTGCACGGTACCGGTGACCCCGGCCGGCACGGCGAAGGCGTTGGCCCAGCCGAACGCCTCGGAGTGGGCCAGGGCCTTGCCGGCCACCGTGGCACGCCACCCGGCGTTGAACGGCTCGGCCAGCAGCACCGGCGAGGGAGCGGCCGCCGTCCCGGCAAAGGATTCCCCCGCCACGTGCCGGAAGGCGGGGGGCGACGCCCATTGCGCCTGCAGGACCGGCTGCGCCCCGGACCCGGTCGCAGCTCCCAGGGATGGGGGCGCGTCGCCTGCGACCGGCAGCACATCCATGATCTGGTACAGGTCGATGTCGGACAGCTCCTGGACCAGGCCCATGTCCTGCTGGCGGGCAACCACCGCCGCCGTGGCCAAATCGTCACGCAGCACCACGAGGTAGCGGATGGCTGCGGTCGCCAGGAGATGGCCCGCCAGGTGGGTCCGCCCGGTCAGGAGGTCATCGACCGCCCCGCGCAGCCACATCGCCCCGGCACCGCCGGACGGGGGCGAGGCGTCGAGCATGCTAAGACCGTCGGCCCCGGTCACGAGGTAGGGGACATCGCCCACCGCCGTCGAACCGGCACCCCCGCCCCGCACGGGGTCGACAAACGCCGAGCCCACCCACAGGACTCGGAAATCGGGCGCTCCCGAGGCGGCTCCCTGCAGGGCGGCGAGAGCCGCGGCCGAGGAGCCGGTCCCGGACACCGGGCTGGCCGGGGGCGCCGGCCAGGACAACAGGGTGGGCGCCCAGCCGCCTGCCAGGCCGATCCCCAGCACGCCGACCGACACTGCCGCCACCACCTGGCGCCAGCCCGCCACCCGCCGGGGGATGTCCTCCGCCACCGCCGCGGCCATGTAGCCGGCGCACACCGCCAGGCCGAACAGCGGGAGCACCAGCCAGAGCCCGGGCGTCGCCGCCGGAGCGGGCAGCCATCCCTTGGCGGCCAGCCCCGCCCACCAGGTGAACCCGATCACCACCGCCGCCAGCATCCGGGCCTCGCGGCGCCGGGAGGTCGACGCCAGCAGGAGCGCGCCCGCCAGCGCCGCCACCGTGGCCACACCGGCGAACAGGGTGACGCCGGGAGCCAGCAAGGTGAGGTGGCTGAACGAGAAGGTCCGCCACAGGGACCGGTACGCCGGGCCGCCGCCCGCTCCGGCGAACAGCGGGCCGAGGATCGCGCCCGAGCGCCCGAGCGCGGGGACCGACCACGGCACCAGCACCGCCACGGCAGCGAGGAGCGAGGCCAGCACCCACCACAGCCGCCGGCCGGCGGCGTCCGAGGCCCGCTCCGCGCCGGTGAGGATTCCCGCCACCAGCCACAGCGCAACCAGGGCCACCAGGGCGCTGGGGGCCAGGGCGAGGCAGAGCGCGCTGAGCAGCCCCAGCCGGATTGCCGACCGGGTCAGGTCGTCGGCCGTCAGCGCCACGGCGGGCCGGGGGGCATGCGAGCCGGGCGTCGGCCCCGGGGCGGAACCGGGCACCGGCCCCAGCATGCGGAAGCCGCACTCGACCAGGTACGGGGCCAGGGCGTACAGGCCGAGGGCGCCCAGGTCTCCTGTCGTGACCGCCAGCCGCAGCACCGGGGCCAGGGCGTAGACCGCGACCGCCAGGATCTGCCCGCCGACGTTGACCGTCCGGCGGCGCATGAACCGGAACATGCCCGCCAGCCCGGCCCCGAGCAGTGCCGCCACCAGGAACTTCTGCGCCACGCCGGCGTGGCCGAAGGCGACGACGTCCACCAGCCACAGGATGGGCAGCGACGGGGGCGGCGCGCCGCCGGTGCCGAGCCCGACGTCGCGCCAGGAGGCGAAGTAGTCGCTGAACAGGCGGTGCGGCGAGGCCGGGAACGGCCACAGCGACCCGGCCCCCACCGTCGACCCGAGCAGCAGATGGCGGCCCGCCAGCAGCAGCACCACAGCGATGACCGCCGAGACCCCTACCGCGGGTGAGCGACTCCACCGGGAGACCCGGCCGGCAAGGGCCGAGGGCGTGAACGCGGCGAACGTCTTCTGGCCGAGGCGCATCGTGCCGACGCCCCACTGCACGAGGCGGCGTTCGAGGAAGATCCGGGCGCGGGCGACGTCCCGCACCATGTAGCGGCGGACCCGGCGGTCGGGGACCGTCCGGCGGCGCTGCACCGCCCGGCGCCGACGGGCGACATCGGGCAGCGAGCGGGTGAACCAGCCGTAGGCCCGCAGGTAGGGCGGGATCTCGTTGAAGCGCCGGAGGCCAGCCAGCAGCACGACCTCCGCACCCAGGAGCCCGGTGTAGAGGGCGATGAGGATGAGCACCCGGGTGGCGGAGGCGTTCTTGGCGATCGTCCGCAGCCGGTTGCGCCGGGTGAAGTAGCGCACCGACTCGTTCGGCGCCCCCTCCCGGCGGCCGGTGGCCATCGCCACGGCGTGGTAGAAGCGGGCCGCGGGCGTGACCACCACGGGAAACCCGCACAGCCTGGCCCGCATGCAGAGGTCGAGGTCCTCGCCGAACAGGAAGTACTCGCCGTCCCAGGAACCGCAGCGCTCGACGGCCGCCCGGCTGACCAGGATGCAGGCGCTGGTGACGAAGAGCACCTCACGGCGGGTGTCGTGCTGGCTCTGGTCGATCTCACCCTCCTCCAGGCCGGAGACCGGGTAGCCGAACTCGTCGGCCGACATGCCGACCTCGAGGAGCACCTCGGGCTCATCCCAAGACAGGCCCTTGCCGCCCACCACCCCGGCGTTGGTCTCGAGCGCGGCGGCCACCAGCAGGCCGACGCAGTCCGGGTCCAGGGCGGCGTCGTCGTGCACGAAGAGGTAGTAGTCGGCCGAGCGGGCATCGGGCGACAACTCCAGCGCTCGGTTCGCCGCCGCCCCGAAGCCCACGTTGCGCTCCAGGCGCAGGATCGACGCCCCCGACAGGAGGCGGCCCACCAGCCGGCGCACGCCCTCGGGGTCGTCGGAGGCGCAGTCGACCACGATGACCTCGATGGCCGGGTAGGTCTGCATCGCCAGCGACTTGAGGCACCCGGGAAGCCAACGCCTGCCGTTGTGGGTTACGACGACCGCCAGGACGCGCGGCCAGGCGATCGAGTCGGGCGCGTCAGACTCGCTCACGGAGAGACAAGAAGAGCCGGAGGTGGAACGCGGCGGCTACGGACAGAGACCAGGATGGCGAGATTATAGAGCGGGCTTGTTGCCGCGCCGCCTCCAGGCGCGTTCGGGTTCGGTGGGCTCGGGCGGGCGGCTGGGGTAGGTGACCACGCCCATGGGGGCTGCAGTCGGGGCCGGATCCGCCGGGCGGGACCCCGCGTTGGCGAGCGGCTCCCCGGTGGCGGCCGGCACGCGGGCGGCGGGCAGGGCGGGGGCAGCTGCCGCGTAGGGGTTGCTGAGGCTGGGAGCCATGGTGATCGGCTCGGCCGGGATGGACTCCTTGCCCTCGACGGTGGGTCCCCGGCCGAGGTCACGGCGCCGCTTGCGTTGCTCGTCGGCGTCCTGCAGGTGGGAGCCGATGCGGGCCCGGTCCCGCGCCCGGAGGCCGCCGGCGAACTCCTCGAGCAACTCGGCGAGGATGGCGTCGCGCTGGTGCTCCAGGCGCTCCTCCCGCTCGGCAAGCCGGGTGAACAGGGTGCTCTGGGCCACGGCCAGATCCGACGCCGCCCGGGCCATCCGGCCCTGCACCAGCTGCATGATGCGGGCCACTGGGTCCAGGGCGGCCATGATGGCGTCGGCGACCTCCTGCTGGCGGACCTCGATCCCGTCGGCGACCTCGCGGAGGCGCCCGTCCATTAGGTCCTTGAGCTCTTCGTGGCGCCGCCCGGCGATCATCATCTCGCCCTTGAGAACGCTGATCGTCTCGGTGAGGCCCCGCTCGACCGCCCCGACACGCTCGGTCAGGGCCTGCGTCGTCTCCTGCATCCGGAAGCCGAGCGACTCGAGCGATCCAGCGATCGACTCCAGCTTGACCGTCAGGCTGCGCTTGAATGCGGCCTGCTCGGCCACCAGGGCGTCGGTCGCTTGGCGGAACTCGCCGTAGCCGCCGTACTCGCCCCGCTCGGTGAACCGCTCGGTGAACCGCTCCTCCAGCAGCTCAACTAGGCGTTCGTCCCGGCCCTCGATGACTCCCCGCAGGGCGTCCAGCTCCATCCGGGTCGCGGCCAGGGCATCCCGGGAGGACTGCAGGATGCGCATGAACGCGGCCTGCTCCCGTTCCTGCTCCTCGATGGCCGACTGCAGCAGGTCATCCATCCGGGACCGGCTACGGTCCGGGATGCCCGGGATGCCCGCGCTATCGTGCTCAGTAGCGATGGTGGCCCAACCTGATCGACCTCACAATTGACCTGCCACCGTCCATTCTCTCAGGTCACAAGGCCGGATGGCTGATCATTCCCTGAGCGCTGCCTGATCCGGGCATGCGGCCGCCATCCCCGCCGCCCGACCCGGTCCTCATCGCGGCAGCCGTCCGGCGGGATCCACAGGCCTGGGCCGAGTTGTACGACCGGTTCTCCGGCCCGCTTCTTGGCTTCCTGGTCCACCAGCTGCGCGGCGACGTCGCCACCGCCGAGGACCTCCTGTCCGAAACCTTCCTGGAGGCCCTGCGCTCGGCGGACCGCTTCGCCGGGGGCGTGGACGACTTCCGCTCCTGGCTGTTCCGCATCGCCCGCAACAACCTGATCGACCATGTCCGCCGCCAGCGCCGGGCGCGCAGCGACCCGCTCGACGAAACCCTGGAGGCCGATCTCTCCCGAGCGCAGCCGGTGGACGACCCGGGCGACGTCGCCCTCGGCCATCTGGACCGGGACCGGGTGCTGGCCGCGGTCGCCACCCTGTCGCCCGACCAGCGCGAGGTGCTGCTGCTGCGCTTCTCGGGCGGGCTGACGTCGGCCGAGATCGCCGGGGTGGTCCACAAGACAACGGGCGCCGTGAAGGCGCTGCAGCACCGGGCCCTCGCCACGCTGGCCAAGGTGCTGGCGGAGCCCGAGGAAGACGACGGATGACCGTATCCCCCAGCCGGCCCGGAGCGCTGTCATGGCCATGAGCCCCGAAGACGCCCTCGACCAGGCCCTCGACCAGGCCCTCGACGCCCTGTTGGCCGGGACCCCGGGCACCACCGCCATGAGCGGCCTGGCCGGCCTGGCCGGGGCGGTCCGGGCAGCCGTAGCCACCGAGCCGTCGCCCCAGACCCGGGCCCGCCACCAACGCGTGCTGATGGACGAGGCCGCCCGGCTGGCCGGACCGCAGGCCGTTGCCGGGCGGCAGGGCGCCGCGGTCAGGCCCCGCCGCCTCCGGCGCCGGCTGGTGGCCGTCGCTGCCGTGCTGGCCGCCCTGATCGTGGTCGGGGCACCGGCGAGCGCTGCGCTGGCGGCCAATGCCCAGCCCGGCCAGGCCCTGTACTCGATCAAGCTGGCCACCGAGAACGTCGAGCTGGCCTTCCAGCGCAACCCACAGAAGAAGGTGGCGTTGCGCCTCAAGTTCGCCGAGGAGCGCATCGCCGAGATGACCACGCTGGTGGCGCGGGGGCGGACCGGCCAGGTTCCGGGGGTCGCCACCCGGCTCGCCTCGGAGCAGAACCAGGTCGATGCTGCGATCAGCGGGCTGCAGGCGAGCGGGAAGGCACCGGCCGCCCTGCTGCGCAGCGTGATCCGCATGCTGGCCGACCACGCCCGGAAGCTGAGCGCCCTCGCCCAGTCCTCGGGGTGCGGCCTCCACCCGCGCACGGCTGCGTGCCGCCAACTGCTGCGGGCGCGGGCGGGCACCGTCCGCCTCGCCCGCCGCGTGGCGCAGGCCGCCGGGGTGGCGCCGCCTACGTGATGCTCGCTTACTCGATGTTCAGGAGGCGTTTCAGCACTGTGACGCCACGCACCACGTCGGCCCACTCGCCCTCCTTGGCCTTCTCCGCCACGGCGGCCAGGGGTCCCGCCCGGCGGGCGGGCAGCTCATTTTTCACAAAGGGCAGGACCTCGGGGGCCAGCTCGATGCGGGCGTAGCGCCGGTCGTCCTGCCGGACCGCCCGGGTGACGATCCCGGCCCGCTCCAGCCGGTCCACGATCCCCGACACGGTGCTGTGCCCCGAGCCCATCCCGGCGGCCAGTTCGCCCAGGGCCATGCCGGGCGCGTCCGGATGCTCCCGGTCGTGGCGCACCAGCACCCGCAGGGCCAGCATCTGCTGCGGCGTCAGTGGGGTGGGCAGCGCCGCCGCCGCGGCGAACGCCTCTTTGCGCAGGTGCTGGTTGATCGCCTTGAGGCCCTCGGCGACGGCCAGCGCCTCGGCCTCCCGTTTGGACTTCTTGCCCTTCCCTGCGGGGCTCATCGGGCGTGCCCCCCGTGCAGAGCCTTGAGCCCGGGCACGAGCTGCGGCACCCGGCGGCGGTAGTCCGGGTAGTCGGCTGGGAACTGGTTGGCCATCAGTCGCTCCTCCTCTCTGATCTTCCCGTACAGGCCCACCACCACCGCCAGGACCAGCACCCCCCACAGCAGGCTGCCCTGGGCCAGGGCGGTGCCGGCCAGCATGCCGATCAGCCCGGTGTAGATCGGGTGCCGGGTGATCGCGTAGGGCCCGGTGGTGCGGAGTTGATGCCCTTCTTTGGTGACCGGCGCCCAGGACCACATCGTCCCGAGTGCCGCCCGCGCCCACAGCGTGAAGGCCGTCGCGGTGAGCACCACGGCGATCCCGGGCGCCTGCAGGCCGAGGTCGTGGACCGCGAGGCGCTGGTCGAAGCCCCGCCCCCCGTGGGGGAACACCACCAGCCAGATCCCGGCGGCGGCCAGGATCCAGGGCAGGGAACCGTGCCCCCGGCTGCGCACGGCCGGGCCCTTGGCGGCGCCGTAGACGGCACCCGCGATCCACACCACGGCAACCACCACCCAGCAGGCCGAGACCACCACCGTTGTCACCCGGTCCATGGCTTACCCTTCGCCTACGACACATCCTGTGCGATACATCGCATACGACATGCTACCACCGGAGGCAGGAGTCCGCCAGGGCCGGGCCGCGCTTGGTCCCGGGCCGGCAATTCCAAGACGCCCTGTCCTGCTCTGGCAACGCGCCGGCCCCTACAGACGATGGGATGCCGGACCAGTTCGCGCACGCGGTCTGCGACCAGTGCCGGGGGCTGTGACCAGAAGCTCTCTACCGATGCGAGGCGGCCAGGACCGCCGCCGCCATGTGCTGCTCCCCGGCGGCGTCGGGGTGGAAGGGCGCGGCCGGTCCCAGGGGGATCAGACCCTCCACCCACTTGACGCCTGCCGTGGTGCAGGCGTCGTGGCCGACGCTGGGAGTGTAGGTGTCGACGAAGGTCGCCCGGTGCTGGGCCGCCTCGCTGGCCAGCATGGCGTTCAGGCCCACCTCGACGCCCCGCAGGTAGGGCAGGTCCTTGGGGGCGAAGGGCAGCATCGGCCAGCATCCGGTGCCGGCCGGCGGGGCAATGTCCGGGTAGCCGACCAGGAGGACCCTGGCCTTCGGCGAGCGGCGGTGCACGGCCGCCAGGACAGCGCCGACCCGCGGCCCGGCGGCCGCCACCGCGGCGGCCAGCTGGTCGGTCCCCCCGTCGGTGTAGTGGTTGGTGCACGGCGAGGCCAGCAGCCCGAGGATCGAGAAGATCGTGCAGGTGACGACCACATCGGAGTAGCCGACGTCGTTGCCCCCGATACCGATGGTGACCAGCCTGGTGGCGGGACCGAGCGCGTCCAGTTGCGGCGGGCGCACGTCGCTGTGCCCCGGCCCGACCGACTGCGAGCCGGTGAGCGAGGCGGTCTTGGCGCCGGCGCAGCTCACGTCGTTGAGGGCCAGGTGGAGGGCGGCGGCCACCAGATGCGGGTAGTTGACCGACGAACGCTGGCAGTGGGCGTCCAGCTGGGCCGGGATCACCGGGCCTGCGGTGAACGAGTCACCCAGGGCGACGTAGGCGGCCCCGGGCGCCTGTGCCGAGGCGGCCGGGGGCAGGGCCACGCCCCAGGTGAGGAACAGGAGCGCTCCGAGGAGGACGACTGGCGTCCCCAGACGCGGCCGCATCCCGCAAGGGTACCCCGGAGGGATTCGGGCGTGGTGCCGCAAGCAACTGTCCGGCCCACTCCCGCGCACGCGGCCCCTACCCGGACGCCAGCACGGGCTCCGGGGTCTCCAGGATCCGGTACAGGGTGCTGCGCCGGGCCCACGGGCGGCCGATCCCACCGATCAGGCCCTTCATCTCCGCCGGCACCAGCTCCTGGCCGTGGGCGGCCCCCGCCGCCCGGGAGATGTTCTCGTTCATCAGCGTGCCGCCCAGGTCGTTGCACCCGGACTGCAGGGCGATCTGCGAGCCCCGCTGGCCCATCTTCACCCAGGACACCTGGATGTTGGTGATCCAGGGATGGAGGGCGAGGCGGGCGACCGCGTGCAGCTTGATCGCCTCCTCGAAGGTCGGACCCTGGCGGGCCTTGCCCTTCAGGTAGATCGGCGAGGCCATGTGGACGAAGGGCAGCGGCACGAACTCGGTGAAGCCGGTGTCGCCCAGAGCCAGGCTCTCCTTCTGGATCGACCGCAGCACGCCCAGGTGGCGGGCCCACGCCCGGTAGCTCTCGACGTGGCCGAACATGATCGTGGAGGTCATCGGCAGGCCGAGGCTGTGCGCCGTGCGGGCCACCTCGGACCACTGGGCGGTGGTGACCTTGTCCGGGCAGATCACCGCCCGCACCTCGTCGTCCAGGATCTCGGCGGCGGTCCCGGGCAGCGATCCCAGGCCGAGGTCCTTCAGCTCCCACAGGAAGTCCCGGAGCGAGACGCCTTTGGTGTGGGCGCCCTGCCACACCTCCAGCGGGCTGAAGGCGTGCACGTGCATCGACGGCACCGCCTGTTTCACCGCCCGCACCACCTGCAGGTAGAAGTCGCCGGTGAACTCGGGATGGATGCCGCCCTGCAGGCAGACCTCGGTGGCGCCCCGCTCGTGGGCCTCCAGCGTGCGGGCGGCGATGTCCGCCAGCGACAGGAGGTAGGGATCGCCCCGCAGGTTCAGCGACTTCGGTCCCTTGGAGAAGGCGCAGAACCCGCACCGGAAGTAGCACATGTTGGTGTAGTTGATGTTGCGGTTGACCACGAAGGTCACGGTGTCGCCCGACGCCTCCCGCCGGAGGGCGTCGGCGGCCCGGGCGAGGACCTCGGTCTCCGGTCCGCGGGCGGACAGGAGCAGCACAATGTCGTCCTCGCTCAGCTCGGCTCCCGCCTGGGCGCCGGCCAGGCACCGGGCGAAGGCCGGCCGCAGGCGCACCGACGAGGACCCGGACCACGACGACAGCGGCACGGTGAGCCCGGGCAGCACCGCCCCGGGAGGCTCGACGTCGCCGGCGTGCCAGCCCGGCTCCCGCACCATCCCGGCGGCGTCGGTCGCGGCCAGCACCTTGGGGCGGACCGGCTTGGCCACCCAGGAGGCGTCGAAGGCGTACGCCGGGTAGACGGTCAACCGGGGCACCAGCACAAACCCCGCCCTCTCGGTGACCGCTCGCAGGGCGGCGATCTCGGGCCAGGGCGCCTCGGGATTGACGTGGTCGATGGTCACGGGCGAGACGCCACCCCAGTCATTGATCCCGGCCTCGAGGTAGGCCCGCAGCGTGGCGGGAGACGAGGCCAGGTTGGGCGGGCACTGCACGCTCATTGCCGCCCCCAGGACCAGCCGCGCCAGGGCGAGGCACGCCGCCACCTCCTCGTCGGGCAACTCGGGATGATCCGCCATCGGCGTGCCCGGCTTCGCCCGGAAGTTCTGGACGATGACCTCCTGCACGTGGCCCCAGCGCTCGTGGGCTTCCCGGATGGCCAGCAGGGTGTCCACCCGCTCCTCCCAGGTCTCGCCGATCCCGATGAGCAGCCCGGTGGTGAAGGGGACCCGCTGGCGCCCGGCCTCCTCCAGCATCCCCAGGCGGGCGGCGGGCAGCTTGTCGGGCGACCCGTGGTGCGGCTGCCCGGGCTGGCACAGCCGGTCGGAGACGGTCTCCAGCATGATCCCCATCGACGGGGCCACGTCCCGCAGCGCCCCGATCTCGGCAGCCGACAGGATCCCCGGGTTGAGGTGCGGCAGCAGGCCGGTGTCCTCCAGGACGGCTCGGGCCGCCGCCGCCAGATACTCAACGGTCGTGGCATAGCCCATCGCCGCCAGCTCGTCGCGGGCCACCCGGTAGCGCAGCTCGGGCTTGTCGCCCAAGGTGAACAGCGCCTCCCGGCAGCCGGCCGCCGCCCCCGCCCGGGCGATTGCCAGGACCTCGTCCAGCGACAGGTACGCCCGCCGGCCCTCCAGCGGCGGCCGGGCGAAGGTGCAGTAGTGGCAGACGTCCCGGCAGAGCTTCGTGAGCGGGATGAAGACCTTGGGGGAGTACGTGACCACGTTGCCCCAGCCCTCGTCCCGGAGGCGGGCGGCGGCGCCCAGCAGCTCGGGGTCCCGGGGGTCCCGGGCGAGCGCCTGGGCGAACCCCAGGGCGTCGCTTCTGGCTGGCACACCCATGAGCGGGGACCCTACCACCGGGGCGGCGGTGCGCCCGCGGGGGGCCGGCGGGGGCCGGCGGGGGCCGGCGGGGCCGGTGCGACCGGGGCGACAGCGATGTCCCAACTGTCAACTGCTACGCCTCGCTCGGGAAACGACGAACCGTGCGATCATTGGCGTGGGGTGGGCCGGTTTCTGGGGGGAAGGGTGGCGACTGCGCTCGTCGCCGCCGTGCTCATGGTCACGCTGACCTCCGGGGTTTCCCAGGCCGTGGGTCTGCTGCCCCCGGCCAACCCGCCCGCCAACTTGCCCATCGGCAGCGCCGTGACCCAGGCGTGCTCGAGCGTGCCCGTGACGCCGGCGTGCGTCTCCGCCGCCCTGCCGGAGATCAACCGGGACCGGGCCGCCGAGGGCGTCGGACCCATGGCGCTGCCCTTCAACTACGTGTCGCTCACGCTCAATGAGCAGATCTTCGTCGTCACCAACCTGGAGCGGGTGGACCGGGGGCTGGCCCCGGCGACCGGCCTGTCCGCAGTCCTGGACGGCTACGCCCAGCAAGGAGCGCTCAACGACACCGACCCCCCGCTGCTGGACAGCCATGCCACCGAGCAGGCGGGCAACTGGGCGAGCACCGCCAACCCGCTCCTGGCCGATGAGCTCTTCCTGTACGCCGACGGGCCAGGCGGGGGCAACCTGAGCTGCACGACCGCCGACCCGAGCGGGTGCTGGGGCCACCGGGACAACATCCTGCTGGCGGTCCCCCAGCTGATCATGGGGGCGGGCGACACCACCAGCGACCCGGATGGGGGCTCGCTCGCCCAGCTGTTCGCCGCCGGAGACACCACCAACACCACCTACTTCACGTGGGGCTCGGAGGCCTTCAGCCTGTCCCTCGGCCTGTCGAGCTCCTCGCTGGCTTTGGCGGCCCCGGCGGGCGGCACCACCGTGGCGGTCGTCACCGCAACCGCATCGGGCGAGAGCATGGCGGTCGTCCCGACCCTGACCGGTGGGCCCGGTGGGACCGGTGGGGCCGGTGGGGCCAGCCCCACCTTCACCGTCACCCCCGCCTCGTGCGGGACCATCGCGGCCGGCGCCTCCTGCCCGATTGCGGTGCGGTTCTCGCCGGGCGCCACCGGGGCCGCAGCGGCAACCCTGACGGTGACCGGGCCGAACGGCCCGCAGACGGTCGCCCTGGTGGGAAGGACCAACCCGGCGGCGCCGCCCGCCATCCTGGCCAGCGGGCAACCCTCGGCGGTCCAGGTCTCCTGGTTCGGCCCCGACGACGGCGGCGCCCCGATCACCGCCTACCAGGTGCTGCGCTCCACGACCGCCGGGTTCAGCGCCGCCGTCATCGCCACGACCGCCGGGTCGGCCACCAGCTTCACCGACACCTCCGTGAGCCTCGGGACGACCTACTACTACATGGTGCGGGCCCTGAACGCGGTGGGGACCTCGGTCCTCAGCACGCAGGTGCCCGCCGTGGCCCTGCCGCCGCCGCCCCGGCCGGGGTACTGGATGCTCGGCTCCAGCGGCCAGGTATACGCCTTCGGCGCCGCCGCCAACGACGGCAGCCCGTCGCTCCCGGCCGGCGCCAAGGCAGTCGATGTCGTGTCCACCCCCGATGGCAACGGGTACTGGGTGGTCGACACCCGGGGCGAGGTGTGGGCCTACGGCGATGCCGCCTACCTCGGGGGTGGGCCGGCACTGAACGCCGGTGAGTCAGTCACCAGCCTCTCCGCCACCCCCACCGGCAGGGGGTACTGGCTGTTCACGAACCTGGGCCGGGCGGTGGCCTACGGCGACGCCCCCTTCCTCGGCGACATGACCGGCATCCGGCTGAACGGCCCGGTTCTGGGGTCCGTGGCGGCGCCGGATGGCAAGGGCTACTACATGGTGGGATCCGACGGCGGCATCTTCTCCTTCGGCGATGCCGTCTTCCAGGGATCGATGGGCGGCCAGCACCTCAACAAGCCGGTCGTCGGCCTGGCCCCGAACCCGGCCGGCCCCGGGTACTGGTTGGTGGCCTCCGACGGGGGGATCTTCGCCTTCGGTCCCCCGTTCCTGGGCTCGATGGGCGCCACCCGCCTCAACAAGCCGGTGATCGGGATGGCCAACTACGGCACCGGGTACCTGATGGTGGCCTCGGACGGCGGCATCTTCGCCTTCTCGAACCTGGCCTTCGCCGGGTCGCTGGGCGACTCCCCACCGGCGGCCCCGATCGTGGCGGTGAGCCCGGTCCTCTAGCTCTGCCTGACGTTCCGGTCATCGCCCGGATAGGAAACCTCTCAGCGCTCTTTTGTGCATGTTTGATGGCATAATGCGCGGTTAGACGTACACGAACGGAGGCGTGCCGCACGTCAGGCTTACCCGCCCAGCCGTGTGCCCGGTTCCCGTCCGCCCCATCGTTGGCCCGTCCCGCCTCTGCACAAAAGACTGAGGCGGGTCAACTAGGCTGCCCGCCGTGGGCGTCACCGCACTGGCCGGAGGGGTGGGCGCAGCCAAGTTCCTGCGTGGCCTCACCGCCGCGCTCCCGCCCGCCGAGGTGACCGTGATCGGCAATGTCGGCGACGACGCCCGGTTCCACGGCCTGCACGTCAGCCCCGACCTGGACATCGTCACCTACACGCTGGCCGGCGTCGTGGACGAGGCCAAGGGCTGGGGCATCGCCGGCGACCAGCGCCGGGCGCTCGACCAGATGGCCCGCTACGGCGTCGACACCTGGTTCTGGCTCGGGGACGCCGACTTAGGCACCTGCCTCGCCCGCACCCAGTGGCTGGCCGAGGGCTCGCTCCTCTCGGCGGTCACCGAGCGGATCCGGTCCGGCCTGGGCGTCGCTACCCGCATCCTCCCGGTCACCGACGGCGCGCTGCGCACCACCTTCGTCACCGCCGCGGGCGAACGCCGGGAGTTCCAGGACTACTTCGTGCGCCATCACCACGCTGAGGAGGTCGCCTCGGTCACCTTCGAAGGGGCCGACAACACCGTGCCCGCCCCCGGGGTGTTGGAGGCTCTGGAGGACGCCGAGCGCATCGTCATCTGCCCGTCGAACCCGGTGGTGAGCATCGGGCCGATCCTCGCCGTACCCGGCATCCGTGAGGCCCTGCAGCGCCGGCGGGACCGGGTGGTGGCCATCTCCCCCATCGTCCAGGGCGCCGCCCTGCGGGGCCCCGCCGACCGCCTGCTGCCGGTGATGGGGGCCGAGGCCAGCGCTTCGGGTGTGGCGTCGCTCTACCGGGACCTGTGCGGGACCTTCGTCCTCGACCGGCGGGACCCCGGGGAGGCCCCCCGGGTGGAGGCCCTGGGCATGACGGCGGTGCTCGCCGAGACCGTGATGGAGACCCCGGACATCGCCGCCGCCCTGGCCAAGGAGATCCTGGCCCTGGAGCTCGGGTGACCGGCGAGGCGCCGAACACGCCGAGCTACACCCCGGCCGCCAGCCCGGTGACGCTGCTGCCCGTCACCGGGATCCCGGAGGTGGCGCCCGGGGCCGACCTCGCCCCGCTCATCGTCGACGCCCTCGCAGCGTGCGCCATCGAGCTGCGCGACGACGACGTCCTCATCGTCACCCAGAAGATCGTCTCCAAGGCCGAGGGCCGCATCCGCGCGGTGGCCCCCGACGATGCCGAGGGCCGGCGGGCGATCGCCGCCGCCGAGTCGGCCCGGGTGGTCCGGCGCCGGGCGGGCATGATCATCACCGAGACCCACCACGGCTTCGTGTGCGCCAACGCCGGCATCGACGCCTCCAACCTGGAACCCGGGCTCATCACGCTGCTGCCCGAGGACCCGGACCGCTCCGCCCGCCGGCTCCGTTCGAGGATCAAGCACCTGACCGGCGCCGCCCCGCCGGTGATCATCTCCGACACCTTCGGGCGGGCCTGGCGGGTCGGCCAGGTCAACGTGGCCATCGGCGTCGCCGGCATGCTGCCGGTGGTGGACTACCTGGGATCGGTGGACCACTTCGGGGTCCCGCTGCGGGTGACGATGATCGCCATCGCCGACGAGCTCGCCTCGGCCGCCGAGCTGGTGATGGGCAAGGCGGACGGCGTGCCGGTGGCGGTCGCCCGGGGCGTGCGCTTCCCGCGGGGCCGGGGCAACGCCCGGTCCCTGGTACGCCCGGCGGCCGACGACCTGTTCCGCTAGCGGAGGCGCTGGGGGGCGAGTACAACCGCGGCCTTCACTGTGGTTCCTGCGCCTGCGGGCCCGCCCCCGGCAGGGGAAGAGAAATCCCGAGGTACCCTGGAACACAGGTCCCGGCCCTGCCGAGCGGCCTGCCCGACTGCGCGCGCAAATATTTCTCCGCCGGGGAATAACCCCACAGTCCTTTGTGTTCTATGGGGTATGAACACGACTATGACCCAGACGAAGACCCCTGCGGCGCGGCGTCGCCGGGTGAAGGACGCCGGCGGGCCGCCCCCGGCCGGGGCCGACAGCGTCGGCCAGTTCCTCCACGAAATCGGCCGCTATCCCTTGCTGACCAAGGACGAGGAGATCGAGCTCGCCCAGCGGATCGAGGCCGGCGACCAGGAGGCCAAGGATCAGATGGTCACCTCCAACCTCCGGCTGGTGGTCTCCATCGCCAAGCGCTACCAGGGCCAGATGGCTCTCGGAGACCTCGTCCAGGAGGGCATCATCGGGCTGATCCGGGCCGTGGACAAGTTCGACTGGCGCCGGGGCTTCAAGTTCTCGACCTATGCCACCTGGTGGATCCGCCAGGCGATCGGCCGGGCCATCCAGACGCAGTCGCGCACCATCCGCATCCCGGTGCACCTCGCCGAACGGGAATGGAAGGCGTGGTCGGCGGAGCGGTCGCTGACCGCCGAGCTGGGCCGTGACCCGACCGACGATGAGATCGCCGAGGCCGCCCAGATGACGACGGTCGAACTCCAGCGCCTCCGCCAGACCGCCCGCATCGTGGCCAGCCTCGACCAGCCGGTCGAGGAGGGCGGCGAGACCGAGCTCGGCGAGCTGGCGGCCTGGGAGGCCCCCGACCTGCTGGACCAGGTGCACACCGGCCTGGAGGAGGAGTGCGTGCGCAAGGCGCTCAATACCCTCCCCGAGGCGGAGCGGGAGGTCATCCGGCTGCGCTTCGGCCTCGACGGGGACCCGGTGACCCTCCGGGAGATCGGCAAGATGCTGGGCGTCAGCCATGAGCGGGTGCGCCAGCTGGAGTCCGCCGGCCTGGAGCACCTGGCGCTCAACGCCGAGATCGAGTCGCTGCGGGTGGCATAAGTCAGGCTCGGCGCCCGTGAGCGACGCCGAGATCGCAGCCGTCCTGCGGGAGGTGACACCCGCGCTCGCCCGCGGGAGCCTCCCGCCGGCGGTCTTCGTCATCCCGGCGGGATCCCGGCGGTGGACCGCGGCGTGCGCCGACCTCGTGGCCGCGGGCGACAACGACCTCGGCATCCCGCCCCGCGCCTTCGCCTACGCCGCCATCGGGATGCTGGCCGCCGCCCTGGGCGCCGAGGCGTGCTGGGTGGCCGACCCGGCGATGTCGGCCGGGCCGGAGCGAACGCCAGACGCCGTGGTGGTCACCTGCTTCGCCCGGGGACGGCTCGAGGTCCACGTGCACCCCTACGTGCGGGCAGCGGGCGGGGACCTCCGCTGGGGGGAGCCGTCGGTGCAGGCCAGCGGCGATCCCGGGGGGCTCGGCATGACCTTGCCCCTGTGGCGGGCGATGAACCGTGAGCCTGCTCCTCTGCCGCCCGCCGGCCAGCTCCTCGAGGACCTCGCAGACAGCGGGTTCGTGCTGTCGGTCGACGGCTGAACGACCCCGGTCGGCCACGCTCTCAGCGTGCCTTCAGAAAAAGGGGTTTGTAGCTACCGTCAAAGAGGCCTGACGGGTTCGGGTCTTACCCTATCGAGCCCTTTGTAGTATCTTGTTGCGCTGGCTGGAAGAAAACTGTCCCATTTTGTGTCCCATGGGGGGGCCTTGGGGAAGCACTCAGCACTCCGTTCACGTACTGCTACCTGGGCGTCCATCGGCCTCTGCCTCCTGCTGGTGGCGGCCGCCCTGAATGCCGAGCAACCCCTCCTGACCCGGGCCGCGGCCGCGCCCGCCAGCGCGCCCAGCGCACCCCTGTCCGTCCAGGCGGTCGCCGGCAACACCACGGCGACGGTGCGCTGGGCACCTCCCACCTCGACCGGGTCCTCGGCGATCTCCAGCTACCTCATCACCACCCTGCCCGGCGGCGTCACCAGCACCGTCGCCGGTACCGTCACGGCCACCAGCGTCGGGTCGCTCACGAACGGGACGTCCTACACGTTCACGGTGGCGGCCACCAACCTCGCCGGCACGGGGCCGGCCTCCCTCCCCTCCAACGCAGTGACCCCGATCGGCCCCGCCGGCCCGGCGGTCACCCGCCTGAACCCGAACACCGGGGGCCCCGCCGGGGGCACGGTGGTCACCGTCTCGGGCATCGGGCTCACCGGGGTGACCGGCGTGCGATTCGGCTCGGCTGCGGCGGTCAGCTGGACCGTGCAGTCCGCCACCTCGATCCTGGCCATTGCCCCACCGGGGAGCGTGGGGCAGGCGGTGGTGCAGGTGGCCACCAGCAGCGGGGCGACGCCCGCCACCCCGGCCAGCACCTTCACCTACACGCCCTACGACCACGTCTTCACGATCATGTTGGAGAACCAGGACTACGCCGGGATCATCGGCCCGAGTGGGCCGCCGTACCTCAACGGCCTGGCGAGCAGCCACGGGCTGGGGACGAGCTATTCGGCGGTCACGCACCCCAGCCTGGGCAACTACCTCGGCCTGACCTCGGGCGACGACTTCGCATCCGCGGCGACCAACGACTGCCCGCCCAGCGGGTCGGGAGGGTGCCCGATCAGCGCGGCGAACCTGGCGGCGAACCGCCTCGACCCCGCAGGGCTGTCGTGGAAGGCCTACGAGGAGTCGATGCCGTCGCCGTGTTCACTCACCGACTCTCCCGACGGGCTGTACCTGGCCCACCACGACCCCTTCACCTACTACACGAACCTGCAGGGCACAGCCGAGTGCACCTCCCACGTGGTCAACTACTCGGCCCTCGCCGACGACCTGACCTCGGCATCGACCACCCCGAACTACGCGTTCATCACGCCGAACGTCAATGACGATATGCACAACGGCACCGTCGCCCAGGGTGACACCTGGCTCTCGCAGAACGTCCCCCTGATCCTCAACTCCGCCGCCTTCACCCAGCAGAGCTCGCTGCTGTTCATCGTGTGGGACGAGGACTCGACCGACAGCACCACAGGCACCGCCAACCATGTCCCCGCCCTGGTGATCCCCAGCGGCCCCGCCCGGCACATCGCCACCGCCGTCCCCTACACCCACTACTCGATGCTGAAGACCGCCGAAACCGCCTGGGGCCTTGCCCCGATCGCGGCCGGCGACGCCGCGGCGTCCCCGATGACCGACCTCCTGACGCCTCCCCCGCCGCCCACCATCTCGTCGTTCTCGCCCACGTCCGGACCGGGCACCGGAGCCACCATGGTGACCATCAACGGGACGAACCTGGCCGGGACGACCGCGGTCACCTTCGGGGGCATCACCGCCACCAGCACGGGGTTCAACGCCGCCGGCACGCAGGTGACGGCCACGACCGCCGCCGGATCCGGGGCGGTCTCGGTCACGGTGGCCGCCCCGGGCGGGAACGCCACCGCCCCGGGCTCCTTCACGTTCAGCGGGCCGCCGCCGCCCGTGGTGACCTCGGTGTCGCCGGCCAGCGGGCCCGCGGACGGGGGGACCACCGTGACGATCAACGGCTCGAACTTCACCGGGGTCACGGCGGTGTCCTTCGGTGGCGCGCCCGCCACGGGCCTGATCGAGAACGGGAGCGGGACCGTGATCGCCGCCACCTCCCCGGCGGGCTCGGGGACCGTCAACGTCACGGTGACCACGCCGGCGGGCACCAGCGCGGCCGTCTCCACGGACCAGTTCGCCTACCAGTCCGGGTCGTCGCCAGCCAGCATCTCGGCGGTTGGCCACGAGTCGTCCGGGTCGTCGGAAGCCGGGGAGGTCACGTCCCTGTCGATCAGCCCGTCCGCGGTGGGCAACGTGCTCATGCTCGCGATCGAGGACAAGTTCACCTCGGGACCCAGTTTCATGGCCAGCACCGTCACCGGCGGTGGGGTGACCACCTGGAACCGGGCCACCTCCTACTTCACCGCCGACGGCATCCACGCCCAGGAGCTGTGGTGGGGGGTGGTGACCCAGGCGGGCGCCGCGACCATCACCGTCACGTTCACCCGGCCGAATGCGGGGGCCAGCACCCTCGACTCGCTCGACGAGCAGGAGTTCTCCTCCTCGGCCGGCGCGTCCACGGCCTGGTCGGTGGACACAACCGGGAAGGTGGACAGCGGCAGCAACTCCGCCTCGACGCTGCTCTACCCGACCCTCTCCCCGTCCGCCACCCAGGAGCTCTACTGGGGGTACCTCGCCGTGAACGGGTCCCTGCAGAGCGGTTCAACCTCGGGGTGCACCTACCAGTTCGACGCCCGTGACAACCAGGTCGTGTACTGCCTCCCGGTGTCGTCGGCGATCGGCCCGACCGCCCCGTCGGCCAGCCCGGCCTCGCAGCCCTACGCCTCGATCGCCCTGCTGGTGAAAGCCTCCTCGCCCAGCGGGCCCCCGGTCCCGAGCGTGTCGTCGGTGTCACCGGCATCGGGCCCGGCGGCCGGCGGGACTGCGGTCACCATCACCGGGGCCAACTTCACCGGGGCCTCCTCGGTCACCTTCGGTGGGGCAGCTGCCAGCTTCACCGTCGGCACTTCGACCCAGATCACTGCCACGGCCCCGGCCGGGAGCGGAACAGTCGCCGTCGCGGTCACCACCCCGGGGGGGACCGGGTCCAAGGCCGCCGCCTACGCCTACATCCCGGCGCCATCGGTCAGCAGCGTCAGCCCGGCCAGCGGCCCGGCCGCCGGGGGGACGGCGGTGACGATCTCCGGCAGCAACCTGACGGGGGCCACGTCGGTGACCTTCGGCGGGGTGGCGGCGGCGTTCACGG
>DASTWV010000028.1 GCA_035765775.1 Actinomycetota bacterium
GCCCCGGTGACCCCGGCCGCCCCGCCCCCCGCCCCGGTCCCCAGCGCCAGCCCGGCGACGGATCCCGTGGTCACCCCGGCAGCGGACCCGATCATCCTCACGGAAGCCCCCGCCCGGCCCGCCGCCAAGGCGCCAGCTGGACGAGGAGGCGCCGGGCGCACCACGCCCGCGAGCCACACCAACCATGGCCACCACCACAAAGCCGGCGTGCTGCACGCCATTGGATCGCTGCTGGCGCACCTGTTCTGAGCAAGTCCCGCATCGCAAGCGTCCCGATCAGGGGGGCATCGCGAGCACCGCTCGGGCGTGCTGTGCTGGAATGGCCGGCATGCTCGAGCGGTGGCGCGTCCAGCCCGGCACCAACGTGGACCTCGAGGCCGTGGACCCGGCCTCCACGCCCGGGGCGCCCGGCGGCAAGGAGGCCACGCTGGCGGCCCTGCCGGCCCTCACCGTGGAGCTGGCCGACCTGCAGGACCGGCTGGCGGCCGAAGCCCGGCGATCGCTGCTCGTGGTGCTCCAGGCGCCCGACGCGGGTGGCAAGGACGGCACCATCCGCCACGTGTTCCACGGCGTGAACCCCCAGGGCACCCGGGTGCACTCCTTCAAGGCGCCGGCGGGCGACGAGCGGGCACACGACTTCCTCTGGCGGGTGCACCGTGTTGTTCCGGCGGCAGGCGAAATCGGCATCTTCAACCGCTCGCATTATGAGGATGTCCTGGCGGTACGGGTGCGCAAGCTCGTCGCCCCGTCGGTGTGGAGACCCCGCTTCGAATTGATCGGCAGTTTCGAGGCCCTGCTGGCCCACGAGGGGACCACCATCGTGAAGCTCTACCTGCACATCTCCAAGGAGGAGCAGCGGGAACGGCTGCAGGCGCGCCTCGACGACCCGGACAAGCGGTGGAAGTTCCGTCCCGAGGACCTCGCCGACCGGGTCCTGTGGGACCGCTACCGCGCGGCCTACAACGAGGCGATCAGCCGCACGGCCACCTCCCAGGCCCCCTGGTTCATCGTGCCCGCCGACCACAAGTGGTACCGGAACTGGGCGGTCAGCACCATCCTGGTGGAAACCCTGCGGAAGATGGACCCCCGCTACCCGCAGCCCGCCGAGGCCCTGCCGAAAGCGGTCGGGTAGCTACGCCCCATCCGGGTTGATGGAGATCACCAGGTCCCCGGCCACGGTCATCCGCTGCCGCACGGTGAAGATCCCCTGGGGCGTGTCCACCTCCACCACCAGTACGAAGCCGTCCGCCTGCTGCTCGACGCCGGTCACGGTGCCCCGCATCCCGATGCGCCCCAGGTTGTCGAACCAGGCGAGGACCTGCTTGCGGTTGGAGCAACCGCCCTCGGCTCCCGGCTCCCCCCAGGTGACGCCCGGGTCCAGGAGCGAGGCGAGCAGCTCCCGGTCGCCGTCGGCGTAGGCCCGGCGGAAGCCGTCGGCCAGGGCATCGATGGCATCGCTCACCGCCCGATGATCCCCCTCCCGGCACAGGGAGGCAAACCGCACCCGCAATCGAAGCTGGTCCAAGGATGCCCGCGGGCGCCCGAGAATCAGCGCGGGTGGCCCGGCACCACCAGGCCGGACTCGTACGCGGTCACCACCGCCTGGGTCCGGTCGCGCAGGCCCAGCTTGGCCAGCACCCGGCTGACGTGGGTCTTGACCGTCTCCTCGGTGACCACCAGGCGCTCGGCGATCTCGGTGTTCGACAGCCCTTCGGCCACCAGCCGGAGCACCTGCGTCTCCCGGGGGGTGAGCGACTCCAGGCGGGCGGCCACCGGGGCGTCCGGCTTGGGCTGCAGCTTGGCGAACTCGCTGATCAGCCGGCGGGTCACCGCCGGCGCCAGGAGGGCGTCGCCCCCGGCGATCACCCGGACGGCGTCGAACAGCCGCTCGGCGGTGACGTCCTTCAAGAGGAAGCCGCTGGCCCCGGCCCGGAGCGCGTCGTAGACGTACTCGTCGAGGTCGAAGGTGGTGAGGATCAGCACCCGGGGCCTGCTGGCGCCCCCGTCCCCCGATCCGCCGCCGGTCAGGTGCCGGGTCGCCTCGATGCCGTCCATCCCGGGCATCCGCACGTCCATCAGGACCACGTCGGGCTCCAGCTCCCGGCAGACCCGCACCGCCTCGGCGCCGTCGGAGGCCACGCCCACCACCGAGAAGTCCGGCTGGGTGTCCAGCAGCCCGGCGAAGCCGGTGCGGATCACCTGGTGGTCGTCGGCCACCACGATGCGGACTGCCCCGTTCACGGGAGCCCCTCCGCGCGGGCCGGCAGCGTTGCCTCGACGAGGAATCCCCCGCCCGGGGCCGCCCCGGTCTGCAGCCGGCCGCCCACCGCGGTGGCCCGTTCCCGCATGCCCTGCAGCCCGTGGCCGCCGCCGGCATCGGCAAGTGCGGCGTCCAACCCGGCGTCCAGCCCGGGGTCCAGGGCCGCGTCCAGCGCGGGCCCCGGCCCGTCGTCCCGCACCCGCAGCAGGAGGGCGGCATCGGTGAAGTGCAGCTCGACGTCGACGGCCGCCCCGGGGGCGTGCCGCCGGGCGTTGGTGAGGGCCTCCTGGGCGATGCGGTAGGCGGCCAGCTCGACGCCCGGGTCCAGGCTCACGGGCGGACCGCGCAGGATCAGCCGGGCGCCCGTCCCCGACGCCGCCCGGGCCTCGTCCAGGAGGTGGTTGAGCTGGCTCAGGCCGGGCTGCGGCTGGCGGGCGGCAGCTTCGTCCTCGGTCCGGGCGTCCTCCCGCAGCACGCCCAGCAGGCGGCGCATCTCGGTGAGGGCCGCGCGGGCGGTGTCCCCGATCGCCGAGAGTCGCTGCGCCCCGGCCGCTGGCATCCCGGGGGTGGTGAGCCGGGCGGTCTCGGCCTGCACGGCCACCATCGAGATGTGGTGCGCCACCACATCGTGCAGCTCCCGGGCGATGCGGGCCCGCTCGCCCCGGGCGGTGTGCTCCAGGAGGTTGCCGGCGATCACCTGCCGGGCGGCGCTCTGGCTGGCGGCCTCCTGCCGGGCGCGCCCGGCCATGCCGCCGAACGCCGCCGCCGGGGCCAGCGCCGCCAGGACCAGCGTCAGCACGCCGGCTTCGGTGGCCGCCGGACGACCGCCGGCCACGGCCAGGACCAGGAATGGCAGGCTCAGCACCGAGGCCCCGGCGGCCTGGGCCGCGCCCGGCGCGGGCGAGCGCCCGTAGCGGTGCAGGGCGGCCAGCACCGCCAGGGCCCCGGCGACGGTCAGGGTGTGGAACAGGGTGAGCGACAGCACCGCCGCCACGGCCACCGCGGCCGCGGCGGGCAGGGGGCGCAGGAAGGCCAGGGGCAGTGCGGTGGCGACCGCCACCAGGGCTACTGCCAGCATCAGCTGCCCGCTGGCGTGGATGACCGCCGCCCGGGCGAGGGCCTCGCTCAGCGCCGCCAGGGCCAGGACGCCCGCCGCCACCGCCAGCGCATGGGGTGCCGCCACCAGCCCGCGGGCCATCCCGGCCCATCCCCGGCCCGGGTCCACGGTGGCGCTCACACCGATCATTGTGGCCCCCCACCGGCGCACTCGGCGTCACCGCCCGCCGGGATTCCCGGGTCCCTCTCAAGGGGTACGCCGGCGGGGCAGGTGCCCCCGGAATGGGAGCCCAAAGAACACTCCCCGCCGTGACGACGCCCGCCCGGGCGCTCCCTACCATTCGTAGGCATGGATGCCACCATCGAAGTCACCGGGGCCCGCAAGCAGTTCGGCCCCACCGTCGCCCTGGACGGGCTCTCGTTCTCGGTCGCCCCGGGCGACGTCACCGGCTTCGTCGGGCCCAACGGGGCCGGCAAGTCCACCACCATGCGGGCGATCCTCGGCCTGGACCGCCTGGACGCCGGCACCGCCCTCGTGGGCGGCCGGGCCTACCGGACGCTGCGTCACCCGCTGACGCAGGTGGGGTCGCTCCTGGACGCCGGCGCCCTCCACCCGGCCCGCAGCGGCCGCAACCACCTGCTGTGGCTGGCCCACTCGCAGGGGCTCCCCGCCCGGCGGGTGGACGAGGTCGTCGAGCAGGCCGGCCTCGGCGGCGCCGTGCGGCGGGCGGCGGGCGGGTACTCGCTGGGCATGCGCCAGCGCCTCGGCCTGGCGGCGGCGATGCTCGGCGATCCCCCCGTGCTGATGCTCGACGAGCCCTTCAACGGCCTCGACCCCGAGGGCATCGTGTGGATGCGGGGCTTCCTCCGCTCCCTGGCGGCCGAGGGCCGGGCGGTGCTGGTCTCCAGCCACCTGATGGCCGAGCTGGAGGGCACGGCCAGCCACCTGGTGGTCATCGGCCGGGGCCGGCTGGTGGCCGACACCAGCGTGGCTGCCCTCATCGATGCTGCCTCGGGGGGCCGGGTGCTCCTGCGCACCAGCGCCCGCACCGAGGCGATGGCCGTCCTGGCCTCCGCCGGGGCGACGGTCGCCGCCACCGGCCCGGAGACGGTGACCGTCGCCGGCCTCCCCCCGGAAGAGGTGGTGCGCCTTCTCGGCCAGCACGCCGTTCCCTTCGCCGAGGTGGCGTCCCATCGGGCCACGCTGGAGGAGGCCTACATGGAGCTGACCCGCGACAGCGTCGAGTTCTCGGCCCTCGCACCCTCGCCGGAGGCCCGCCCATGATGCGCACCGAGCCCTCAGTCGCCCCCTACCGCTCCGCCCAGCCCGAGTCCCACGACGGCTTCGCCGCCCTGGTGCGGGCCGAGTGGACCAAGTTACGCAGCGTGCGCGGGTGGCTGATCGCCCTGGTGGCGGGCGCCGTGCTCATCGTCGCCCTGGCGGTGCTGAACGGCGAGGGCAGCCACAGCGGGTTCTGCACGGGCGGGCGGAACGGCCAGGCCCCGCACTGCGTCGTCGGTCACCCCCCCGAGCCCACCGGCCCCGGCGGTGAGGTCATCGTCGACACCTACGAGCTGGTCCACCAGCCCCTCACGGGCAACGGCAGCATCACCGCCCGGCTGACCTCGTTCACCGGCATCGTGGGCAACTCGGGCCCGGTCCAGGTGGGCCAGGCACTGGCCGACTCCCACCCCGGGCTGGCCGGCTGGTCCAAGGGCGGGATCATCATCACCGACAGCACCCGGCAGGGGGCCCCCTACGCCGCCGTGATGCAGACCGGTGGGCACGGCGTGCACATGCAGTACGACTTCACGCACGACCTCGCGGGCAGCGCCACCCAGGCATCGCCGGCGTCACCCCGCTGGTTGCGGTTGACCCGGAGCGGCGACACGATCACCGGCTACGAATCGGCCGACGGCACCCACTGGACCACGATCGGCGCCGCCACCCTGCCCGGCCTCCCCGCCACGGTGCAGGCTGGGATCTTCACCACGTCCCCGATGCTCGACATCTCCACCCAGCACCTGGTGGTCACGACCGGTAGCGAGGCGGCGACCCAGGCCACGGCGGTGTTCGACAGCGTCTCGCTCGACGGCGGGCAGCCCGCAGGCACCTGGACCGGCGACGATGTCGGCGAAGACCCGCGGGCGGGACCCAGTGGGCTCAACTCCTACGAGCAGGGGGCGGGCACCTTCACGCTCACCGGCGCTGGCGATATCGCCCCCGCCCCGGACGCGGCCGGCACCCGGGGCATCGAGGCGAGCCTGAACGGCGCCTTCGTCGCCCTCATCGTCTTCCTGGTGCTGGGGACCCTGTTCGTCACCAGCGAGTACCGCAGGGGCCTGGTCCGCACCACGTTGGCCGCCACACCCCGCCGGGGCAGGGTGCTTGCCGCCAAGGCAGTCGTGCTCGGCGTGAGCACGTTCGTGATCTCGCTCGCCGGCATCGCCGTGGCGCTCCCGGTGGGCGAGAAGCTCCTGCGAGGCAACGGGAACTTCGTCGCCCACGTCAGCACCCCCACCCTGATCCGGGTGGTGGTGGGCACCGCCGCGGTCCTCGCGGTGTCGGCGATCGTGGCCCTCGGCATCGGCACGGTCCTCCGCCGGAGCGCCGGGGCGATCACCGCCGCCATCGTCGGCCTGCTCCTGCCCATCATCCTGGCCACGTCGGGCCTCCCCACCGGTGCCTCCGAGTGGCTCCTGCGGCTTACTCCGGCCGCCTCCTTCGCGGTGCAGCAGACCGCGGTGGTCTACCCGATGGTGAGCTTCCCCCACACGCCGGCCAACGGCTACTTCCCACTCCCCGCCTGGGCCGGGTTCCTCGTCCTGTGCGCCTGGGCGGCCGTGGCGCTCGGCGTGGCGACCTACCTGCTGAACCGGCGGGACGTGTAGGTCCGTCGGCTCCCTGACCCCACGCGATGACCCGCGCCCTCCGCGCCGAATGGACCAAGCTGGTGACCACCCCGGGCGCCTTCTGGCTCCTGGCGGCCACGGTGGTGCTCACCGTGGGGGTGGGTGCGGCAACGGCCGCCGCCGCCACCTACCCGCCGTTCAACGCCGTGCAGGATCTCCCGAAGACCGCCCTGACCGGGGTGTTGGTGGGCCAGGCGGTGGTGGCCATCCTGGCGGTGCTGGCGGTCGGCACGGAGTACAGCACGGGGCTGATCCGGGTCACCCTGCTGGCGGTGCCCCGCCGGACCCAGGTCCTGGTGGCCAAGGCGGCGTTGGTCGGCGCCCTCACTGCGGGGGCAGGGATCCTGGCCGCGGCCGGCTCGCTGGTCGCCGGGCGGATCCTGTTGGCCCACAACGGGTTTACGCCCGCCCACGGGTATGCCCTGCTCTCCCTGGGCGATGGTCCGACCCTCCGGGCGGCGGTGGGCACGGTGGCGTACCTGGTCCTCGTCGGCCTGCTCACCCTGGGCGTCGCCACCGCGGTGCGGGACACCGGCGCCGGCATCGGTGCCGTCCTGGGCCTGCTGCTGCTCTTCCCGCTGATCGCCCACGCGATCTCCAACCCGCACTGGCAGCGCCACCTGAACCAGATCGGCCCGATGACCGCCGGGCTCCTGGTCCAGGTGACCACCAACCTGCGCCACCAGGTGCTGAGCCCGTGGGCCGGGCTCGGCGTCCTTGCCGCCTGGGCGGCCGGGGCGCTCGCCCTCGGCGGGTTGCTCCTCGCGGTGCGGGACGCCTGACCCGTCGACCGGACGCGCCCTGGCATGCTGACCCGCATGCCCGACCGTCCCCCGCCGGGTGCCACCCTGGGCACCCGGGTCCTCAACCGGTCCTACCTCGCCCGCCAGCTCCTCCTGGACCGGGTGGCCATGCCCGCCGCCGGTGCCCTCGAGCACCTGGTGGGCATGCAGGCGCAGGCCCCGCTGGCGCCCTACGTCGGCCTGTGGTCCCGGCTGGACGGCTTCGACCCGGCGGAGCTCGCCGGCCTGATCGAGAGCCGTGCCGCGGTGCGCATCGCCCTGTTCCGCTCCACCATCTTCCTGGTCACCGCCGAGGACTGCCGGGCGCTGCGCGCGGTCGTGCAGCCGGCCATCGACCGGAGCCTGGGGGGCAACTTCTCCCGGCCGCTGGCCGGCGTGAACCGGGCCGAGGTGGCCGCCGTCGGGCGCGCCCTGGTCGACGAGGCCCCCCGGAGCTTCGCCGAACTCGGTACCGCCCTCCAGGAGCGCTGGCCCGGCATCGATCCCCTGGCCCTCGGCATCGCCGTGCGCGCCGGTGTCCCGCTGGTGCAGGTCCCACCCCGGGGCATCTGGGGCAGCGGCGGTCTGGCCCGCCATGCCGCCGCCGACACCTGGCTCGGCTGCCCGATGGGCACCGACCCGGACCCGGCGCCCGCCATCCACCGCTACCTCGCCGCCTTCGGCCCCGCCACCCTCCAGGACATCCGGGTCTGGTCCGGACTGCCGGGCCTGGCCGGGGCCCTCGGGCGGCTGGCGCCCGCCCTGGTGCGCTACCGGGACGACGAGGGCCGGGAGCTGTGGGACGTCCCGGACGGTCCCTTCCCCGACCCCGATCACCCGGCGCCCGTCCGGCTGCTGCCCGAGTACGACAACGCCCTGCTCTCGCACGCCGACCGGCGCCGGATCATTGCCGACGAGCACCGGGGCACGGTCTTCTCGCACGGCGCCGTGCTGGTGGACGGCTTCGCCGCCGGGCACTGGGCCCTCAAGAAGGCAGCGAGGAACATTCCCGCCTGCCTGACCGTCACAGCGTTCGCGCCGCTCCCCGCGCCGTCCCGGGCCGCGGTCGAGGCCGAGGCCGGACAGCTCCTCCGCTTCGCCCTGCAAAGCGATCAGGCCGGACGGGACACCCAGGGGACAATCGAGCTCCGACCGTAGACTTTCCGCCGTGACCGCCCTCGCCCAGGCTTCCCCTCCCACCGAGCGCACCCCCCCGGAGCGCACCCAGCTCCTGGCGGCGGCCGGGCTGTTCCTGCTGGGCATCGTCCCGCTGGTGTTCTTCAAGTTCCGCAACGGATTCATCCCCGGTGACCTCACCGTCTACCGCCACGCCGGCTCGCTCGCCCTGCACCGCAGGAACTTCTACGCCGTGGGCTTCGGCGCCCACCTGCGGGTGCACCTGCCCTTCACCTACCCGCCCTTCGCCGCCCTGGCGGTGATCCCGCTGGCCGTCATTCCCGCCCGCCTGGCCCTCATCGGGTGGTCGGCGCTCAATCTCGCCCTCGTGGCGGGGATGACCTGGTGGCTGGTGCGACCGGCTCTGGTGCGGGCGGGCCGGGTCCACCCGGCGTGGACCGCGGCCGCCGCCGCCGCCCTGGCCTGGACCGTCCCCGCCGCCCAGACGCTGGCCTACGGCCAGGTCAACATCGTCCTCGCCTTCTTCTGCCTGGCCGACTGCGTCCTCGTGCGCCCGGGCAGCCCGGGAAAGGGGGTCCTGGTAGGGGTGGCGACCGCCATCAAGCTCACCCCCGGCCTGTTCATCCTCTATTACGCCGCCACCCGCCAGTGGGCGGCCGCCGCCCGAGCCGCGGTCACCGCCCTCGCCCTCGAGCTCGCGGCCGCGGTGCTCCTGCCCGCCGCCTCCCGGAGCTACTGGCTGCACCTGTGGTGGAACCCGCGGCGCACCGGCGACCCCAAGTTCTACTTCAACCAGTCGATCTACGGCACCGTGCTGCGCCTTGGCCTGCCCACCTGGTTGTGGCCGGTCCTCGGCCTGGTCGCCATCGCCCTCGCCCTCTGGCGGGCCCGCCAGGCCCACGGCCGCGGGGCCGACGTCGCCGCCGTCGCCCTGGTCGGCTTCGCCGCCGTGCTGGTGTCGCCCATCTCGTGGCAGCACCACGCCGTGTGGATCATCCCGATGTTCGGGGTCCTGGCGGCGTGGGCCGCCCGGGGAGCGACCCCCCGCCGCTGGGTGCTCGTCGGCGTGCTGGCGGTACTGTTCATCGCGCCCGTGCCCCAGATCGGCGACCTGCTCCTCAAGACGTCCTTCCCCTCGGTCCTGGCCCGGGTCATCCAGCAGTCCGACGTCGTCATCTTCTGGTTGATGCTGGCGTGGCTGCCGCTGGCCGGTGTGGCTCCCGTGGCCCCCGTGGTCCCCGTGGTCCCCGTGGTCTCCGTGGGGCAGGAGCCGGCGGCGCGGCTTCCGACCGCGGCCGGACGGCCTGAGGGCCGAGCCCGCCGGATGCCCGCGAACTAAGAAGCCCAGCGCCGGCTATGCCGGGCTCACTCGGCCGGGGCCGCCCACCGGCGCAGGATCTCCTCCACCGCTGGACGGATCTGTGCCCGGGCATCGGCGCGGCCCATGCCCTGCATGAGCAACCGGTCGTAGTCGGTGTCCTCGTGGCGGACCGCGGCGGCGACGGCCAGCAGCACCGGCTCAGGGTCCAGCGCCCGGCCCGCCGCGCTGCGGCCCACCCGGCCACTGCCCCGCAGGGCGGCGTGGTCGGCGATCGCTGCGGCCCGGTCGGGTGGGCAGCCGGGCAGGAGCTCTCGGATCCGGGCGGCGAAGTTGTCCTGGAAGGTGGCGTCGCCTGCAGCCCGCCGCTCGGCCTCCCGCTCCCGGCGCCGGCGGCGCAGATCCTCGTCGGCCAGGCAGGACTCCTCGGCCTGGTCCAGGGCGGAATCCTCCACCAGGATCCCCTGGCGCTCGTACCGTTTCCGTGACCGGCTCCACCGCACCACGACGGCCGAGAGGCCGCTTGCCTTCTTCGCCCGCCGGGTCAGGGCGGTGTCGCCTGCGGGCAGGAAGCTCAGGTGGCCGAGGTCGGCGCACTCCATGCAGATCGGCCCCGGGTCCTCCATGGTCAGCAGGTTGCCGGCAAAATGCTCGCTGCCACATTCGGCGCAGTCCCAGTCCTTGAGCGCCGAGATCACCACCAGATCCGGTGCCTTCGCCTGCTTCTCCACCAGTCGCTGGCGCTGGGCGTCGGACAGGTCGGGCGCCAGCCAGTGGGTGCGGAAGGCAGTCTCTCGGGCGGGGTCGCCTGACGCGGTGAACTGCAGCGGTCGGCGGTCCCGGGTCCGGGTGACGTACACCGCCTCAGCCGGCTGGAGCCCCTGGGCGCGCGCCCAGTGCTCGAAGATCGCCATGGCCTCGTTGACCTTCTCCGGGCTCACCTGGAGCTGATCCTGGAGGTGGGGGACCCGGCCCTGCTGCCAGGGGTCGATGCCCGCCGCCAGCGCCCAGCCCAGGCCCCCGAGCACGTCGAGGGCGCTGGCGTACCGGTGTTCCGCCAGCGCGGCCTCGGCGGCCTCGACCACCCTGGTCTCCAGCGGCTTCCGGTTCCCACCGCCCATCGTCGGTACGAGGATAGGGCCCGGCGGCTGGTTCGGCGCTAGACCTCCGCGGCCACGGCTGAGGCCGGGGTGAAGGAGAACGTGCTGGCACGTTCCTTCAGAGCGGCCCGGTTCTGCTTGGCGGCCGCCTTTGCCGCCTTCCCGGCGGTCAGGTTCACCTTCACGGCGTGCGCCACGACGCCGGGCTTCATCAGGGTGGTGGCCGGGATGGTCCGGCCCCCGATCTCGCCCACCAGGCGGGCGCCCCGGGCGTCGCGGGCGCCGGCGGCGAAGGTCAGCTTCTCCATGGGGTTGTAGCCCCGGCCGGTGGAGTAGTCGGAGATCAGGAAGAAGTGCGCCGCCAGCTTCGTGCGCAGGGTGGCGCAGTAGGCCTCGACCGCCTTGTCCTGCCCCTGCCCCGTGCCCAGGTGGGGGGCGACCGCGTCCGCCAGCCACTCGGCCCCCTGCATGGCCCAGCCGCACCCGATGCCGAACAGCGGGTCACCGGTGATCGCCGCGTCGCCGACGAACGCCAGCCCGGGCGGTGGCCGGTGGCGCCACAGGTTGTCGTAGTCCACCAGGCCGATCACCTTGCCCACCCGGTCGGCGGGATCGAAGCGGACCGGGGGGCCGGCCTCGGGTGGGATCGACTCGAAGAAGCGCACGAGATTGCCCTGCACGTCCTTCTTGAAGGCGGCCGACTTGTCCCTCGTGAACATCATCGCCAGGATCGTCACCCCGTCGTCCATCGGGAAGGCGTAGGCGCAGTCCGGCTCCATGAACCAGATGTGCGCCTCCCCGGGGTAGGGCAGCTCCACATTGCGGTAGAAGCCGAAATATCCCGAGCGCCCGTGCTTTTTGATGACCCGGGTCTTCACGCCGGCCTGGGCGGCGGTCTCCGAGCTCCGGCCGTCGGCCCCCACCACCAGGTGCGCCCGGATCTCGGGCCGGCTCCCGTCGGCGGCTTCGGCCGCCACGCCCACCACCCGCCCGTTGTCGGTGAGGACGTCCTTCAGCGTGTGGCCGGGCAGGAAGTCCACGCCCGGAGTGGAGGCGGCCAGCTCCCGGATCATCGGGTCCAGCTTCTCCCGGCGGATGGCGAACCCCTTCAGCGGGCTGTCCGTATCGCGGATCCAGCCCCAGCGGGTCCACAACGAGGTCCCGCTCCGGAGCCCCCCCGCCGCTGCCATCGGGGCGTCCAGCCCGAGGCGCTGGATGACGGGCTCCGCGCTTGCCTGGATGAAGGTGGTGCACAGGTGCTTGTAGGCCTGGGTGTCGGTATGGCGCTCCAGCAGCGCGACCCGCTTCCCGGCCCGGCCGAGGAAGGTGGCGGTGGCGCAGCCGGCCAAACTTGCTCCCACGATTGCGACGTCGTACGGCGTGTCGACCACAGCGTTCCTCCGATCGGGTTCGATCCGGTGCGCTTCGTGCCGCCGTATCGTACTGCGATTCCTATAGGATTAACAAGTAGATACTTTTGCTTTGTGCAGCATTGGCTTCCGATAGGCTGGCGACATGCCGAAACGTACCTATGGGCAGTTCGAGGGGCTGGCGCACGCACTCGACGTGGTGGGGGAGCGCTGGACCCTGCTCTTGCTGCGCGACCTCCTGGTGGGCCCGCAGCGCTACAAGGAACTGCTCGAGGGGCTCCCGGGCATCGGCACCAACCTGCTCGCCCGGCGCCTGAAGGAGCTGCAGGAGGCTGGGATCATCGTCAAGCGCACCCTCCCGGCCCCGGCCGGCTCGGTGGTCTACGACCTGACCGGGCGCGGGCGGGGCCTGGAGCCCGCCCTCATCGCCCTGGCTCGGTGGGGGATGGAGGCCATGCCGCCGGCGGGGCCCTCCTCGACCGATGTCCTGCGCCCGGGCTGGGGCGTGATGGCCTTCAAGGCAGTGTTCGATCCGGCGGCGGCTGCCGGGGTGCATGCCACCTATCAGTTCGAGGTCGAGGGCGACGTGTTCCACCTGCGGGTGGACGACGGGGTCCTCGTTGCCGGGCAGGGACCGGCCACCGCTCCGGACCTCGTGTACACCTGCGACGTCGAGACCCTCATGGCGATCGGCGCCCGCAACGTCAGCCCCCTCGAGGCCGTCGCCTCGGGGCGCGCCACCATGCAGGGCTCGGCGGTGGCGGCGGGCCAGGTGGTGGAGATGTTCGGCTTCCCGCCCCCGGTGGCCGGGGCTCAGGAACGGGAGCCGGGGTGGGGGCCGAGCGCCATGCGGGCGACCTTCAATGCCGAGGCGGCCCGGGGCGTGCACGAGACCTACGAGATGCATATCGGAGCGGAGGTCTTCCACATGGCCGTGGACGACTCCACCCTGGTGACCGGCCCGGGCGTGGCCCGGGATCCGTCCATGGTCCTGCACACCGACCTCGTCACCTTCATGGCTATGGGCGCCGGGCAGCTGGACCCCATCGAGGCCCTGATGAGCGGCCGGGCGAGTGTGGAGGGCGACGCGGCGTCGGCCATGCGCTGCCAGGCGATCTTCGGGTTCGGCCGCCGGCCGGGGGCACCCGGCGGCTCTCCGGGGGGCGAGGCATAACGCCCGTGCAGTGGTAAAAAGAGCGCCATGCCTGACCCGACCTCGTCTCTGGCCACCACCAACCTCCTGATCGGCATCGACGACACCGACGGCGAGGGCAGCCGGGGCACGGGCGCGCTGGCGGTCAGCCTGATCCAGGCCCTCGACGCCGACCGGGTGGGCGCCGCCATGGGGGTCACCCGCCACCAGCTCTACCGGGGGCCGGGGGTGGAGGCCACCTCCGAGAACGTCGCCCTCTGCCTCGCCCTCAAGGCCAGCCACCGTCTCGAGCCCTCCGCCTTCGTCGATTTCGTCTCCGCCTTCCTGGAGGCGGAGCGGGGGCCGGGGTCCGCGCCCGGCGTCGCCATCGCCCGGGAGCCGGCGTGGGAGGACGCCCAGACCGCCATGCGGCTCACCAACTTCGGCCAGCAGGCCAAATCGTCAGTGGTCGATGTGGCAACGGCCCAGGCGGTCGCCCCCGATGTCCACGTCCACCTGGCGAGCTTCGGCGGCTCGGACCGGGGCGTCGTCGGTGCCCTGGCGGCGGTGGCGCTGCACGCCTCCGGCGAGGACGGCATCTTCCTGTGGCTGCCGGACCTGGAGGACGCCGTCGGCCAGATCACCTACCGCCAGCTGCGCCTGCTGGCGCCCGCCATCGACATCGCCCTCGATCCCGACGGCCGGGAGCCGGAGCCGGAACAGTTCGTGGACGTCGGTACCCGGGTGCGCCCGGTGTTGTTCAAGGGCCTGTCGGTCCTGCTGCTGGACCCGCCGATCGAGGAGACCGCCGGCGGGGGATTCGGCGCCCGGCCCACCACCACGACTCGCTGGGTGGCCGCCCCCCGAGAGGTGATCCTGCAGCACTGAGCTGAGGGCCGCTGCGGTCCAGGCCCCCGCCCGACCGGGGCTTTCTTGGTGGCCCCGTACAGCCAGGGGCTGTACCACGCGTGCAGGTATGGAGCCGGCTGCCGTTGCCTGGCCCGCCCGGGCGGCCTACCGCCGGTCCGAGGGCGCGGCGGTCCAGACCCCCGCCCGACCGGGGCTTTCTTGGTGGCCCCGTACAGCCAGGGGCTGTACCACGCGTGCAGGTATGGAGCCGACTGCCGTTGCCGAGCCCCCACCCGGGCGGCCTACCGCCGCCAGAGCCCTACCAGTTCCCGGGGCGTCATCCCGGACAGCTCGCGGGTCTCCCGGGTCAGGTGGGCCTGGTCGGCGTAGCCGGCGGCGGACGCCAGCCGGGCCAGCCCTACCCCCGCGCTGCGGGACTCCACGCCGGCGAGGAACCGCCGGAAGCGCAGCACCCGGTGCAGGGTCTTGGGGCCGTAGCCCACAGCCGCATCGAAGCGCCGCCGGAGCTGCCGCTCGCTGAGGAACAGGCCCCGGGCCACCATACCGGTCGTCTGCGACGCGTCGAGGCGACGGGCTGCCTCGGCCACCAGCAGGTCGGGCGGCCCGGCCTCCGCCAGCTCCCCGGCGAGCCGGACGACCCGCTGGTGCGCCTCGGTGGGGGAGAGGTGGCCCGGGAGACGGCGGGCGAGTTGCGGCGCGACATCGCCGAGCGCTACCCGCCGGTCCCGCAGCTCGTGCAGCGGGAGCCCGAGGGCGGGCCCGCCGGCACCGGGCCGGAACCGGGCGCCGATCAGGACGGTGCCCGAAGCCAGGCGCACCGGGGCTGGGCCGGTGTCCGGGCCGGCGACCAGCGGGTCGCCTCCCGAGCACCAGATGACGTCGACGCAACCGTCGGGGAGCACGAGGGCCGGGTCGGCACCACCGGAGCCGACCACCCGGGACCACAGGCAGGCCACCGAGCCCGCCGAGGCGGCCGGGGCCGGCCACTCCTGGTATCCAGCCCGCCGGTCCATCGCCCCAGTCTGCCAGCAGGATGGCCGTTTCATGCAAGAACCGGCGGTGGCCTCGTGGTGGGATGGACCCATGACCAGACCCGATGTAGACGCCGCAGCCCAGTTCCTCGCCGCCAGTGCCCGCATCCTCGACCGCCGCCGCTTCGAGTGCCTCTTCCGCGGCGGCCCGGCCGCAGCTGTGCGGGACGCAGTGGCCGCCTACCGCACCGCCGACGGCGGCTTCGGCCACGCCCTCGAGCCCGATTGCCGGGCGCCCGGCTCCCAGCCCGGCACCATCGAGGTGGCCCTCCGGGTCCTCGACGAGTGCGGCGCCTGGGACAGGGGCCTCGTCGCCGGCGCGTGCGACTGGCTGGCCGCCCACGCTCCGTCCGAGGGCGGCGCCGTCTTTGTCGATCCCTCGATCGCCGGCTGGCCGCACGCCCCGTGGTGGGAGCCCCAGCCCGACCTCCGGGCGTCGCTCATCGCCACCGGGCGGGTCGCCGGCACCCTGCTCGCCCGGGGCGTGGAGCACCCCTGGCTCGGCGGCGCGGTCCCGTGGCTGTGGAAGGAGATCGAGTCCCTGCCCGGCTCGGGGGTCGCCCTCGGTCCCTACGACCTGTTCGGGGTCATCAATTTCCTCCAGCACACCCCCGACCGGGCGCGGGCCTCAGGGGTGCTCCCGGCGGTGGGCGAGCAGGTCCACCATGCCCTCGCGGCCTCCGACGAGGGCATGTCGCTCCTCGACTTCGCCGCCCTTCCGGGCAGCATCGGCCGGGCCTGGTTCACCCCCGGCGAGGTCGAGGCGGCGCTCGACCGCCTCGCCGCCGGCCAGCAGGACGACGGCGGTTGGACCTTCGGCTGGCCCGCCTGGTCGCCGGTGGCCGCAGCCGACTGGCGGGGCGCCGTCACCGTCGACGCCCTCCGCATCCTGCGGGACAACAGCCGCCTCTGACCCGGGCTCGAGCGGCTACCCGTCCAGCAGGTCCCCGCCGAGGAAGTCCTGGTAGGCCTGCAGGTCCAGGAGCCCGTGGCCCGAGAGGCCGAACAGGATCGCCTTCGACTCGCCGGTCTCCTTGCACGCCCGGGCCTCGTCCATGGCGGCCCGGACGGCGTGGGCCGACTCGGGCGCCGGGATGATGCCCTCCACCCGGGCGAACTCGACCGCCGCTTCGAAGACCTTGGTCTGCGGGTAGGCGACCGCCTCGACCACCCCGTCGGCCACCAGCCGGCAGAGGGCGGGGGCGTCGCCGTGGTAGCGCAGCCCGCCGGCGTGGATCGGTGGCGGGACGAAGGTGTGGCCCAGGGTGTGCATCTCGATCAGGGGCGTGGTGGCGGCGGTGTCGCCGAAGTCGTACTCGAAGGAGCCCTTGGTGAGCGTCGGGCAGGCCGTGGGCTCGACCGCCAGGAAGCGCAGGTCCTTGCCATGGCGGGTCTTGTCGGGCACGAAGGGGAACGCCAGCCCCGAGTAGTTGGAGCCGCCCCCCACGCACCCGATGATGAGGTCGGGGGCGTCGCCCGCCAGGTCCATCTGGGCACGGGCCTCGAGGCCGATCACGGTCTGGTGGAGCAGCACGTGGTTCAGCACGCTGCCCAGGGCGTACTTCGTGTCCGCCCGCTTGGCGGCGTCCTCCACCGCCTCGGAGATGGCGATCCCCAGCGACCCCGGCGAGTCGGGATCCCCGGCCAGGATTGCTTTGCCCGCCTCGGTTTCCGTCGAGGGCGAGGGGGTCACCCGGGCGCCCCAGGTCTCCATCATCGTGCGCCGCCCCGGCTTCTGGCGGTAGGAGGCGCCCACCATGTAGACCTGGCACTCGAGGCCGAAGAAGGCGCACGACATCGCCAGGGCGCTGCCCCACTGCCCGGCGCCGGTCTCGGTCGCCAGCCGGCGCACCCCCTCGGCCTTGTTGTAGTAGGCCTGCGCGATGGCGGTGTTGGGCTTGTGCGAGCCTGCTGGCGAGACCCCCTCGTACTTGTAGTAGATGCGGGCCGGGGTGCCGAGGTGGGCCTCCAGCCGCCGGGCGCGGTAGAGGGGTGTGGGCCGGTACATCTTGTAGACGTCGAGGACCGGGCCGGGGATGTCGACCCACTCCTCCCTCGTGACCTCCTGGCCGATGAGGGCCATGGGGAACAGGGGAGCCAGGTCGTCCGGGCCGATCGGCTGCATGGTGCCCGGGTGCAGGGGCGGCGACGGGGGCGTGGGCATCGAGGGCACGACGTTGAACCAGGCGGTGGGGATCTGGTCCTCGCCGAGCAGGAACTTGGTGGGCCCTGCGGAATCCGGTGCCATGGCTCCCTCCTTTGCGGAAGTTCGGCCGTAGATGTCGGCCAGAAGGATCCGCCGCGGAGGGCCAGGACGCAACTCCTGTAGCCTCGACGAGGCCCGTTGCGGGGGATCGACATCAACGTGAGCCGGGTGTGCCGGGAGGCCCTGGAGCGCCTGCTGGACGCCAGCGAAGGAGGATCGGGATGAGCGATCGCTACGTGGCCTTCCTGCGGGGCATCAACGTGGGCGGCCATGCCATCGTGAGCATGGCCGATCTCCGGAAGTCCTTCGCCGCCATGGGGTTCGACGATGTGGCGACCTACATCCAGTCGGGCAACGTCGTGTTCTCATCCGGGGGCGGCCCCCCCGAGGCCGCCGACATCGAGGCCCACCTCGCCCGCGATTTCGGGGGCGTGACCTCGGCGGTCGTGCTGCGGAGCGCCGCTGAGCTGGACGTCCTCGTGGATGCCAACCCCTACCTGACTCCCGATGCCGATCCCAAGGCGCTCTACGTGTCCTTCCTGGGGGCCCCGCCGGCGGCGGAGAAGGCGAAGGCCTTCGGCGTCCCGGCCGGGGCGAGCGAGCGCATGACGCTGGTGGGCCAGGACGTGTACCAGTACTTCCCGGAGGGGTACGGGCGCACCAAGCTCTCCGGCGCCTGGCTGGAGAAGGGCCTCGGGGTCCGGGCCACCACGAGGAACTGGCGCACGGTCACCACGCTGCGGCGCATGGCGGGCGAGTAGGGCCGCGCCTACCGCGACCTCCTCGAGTGCGATGAGCTCAGACCATGATCTTCCCGCCCGCCACGTCGAGGACCACGCCCGTGATCCACGACGCCGAGGCAGAGGCCAGGAACAGCGCGGCGGCCGCCACGTCGGACGGTTGCCCGATGCGGCCCAGCGGGAAGGTCGCTCCCAGCGCCTCGCGCTGCTCGGGGGTCATCCCGGCCCGCATCTTGTCGTTCTCGACCGCGGAGGGGGACAGGCAGTTCACCCGGATGCCCTTGGGCCCCAGCTCGGTGGCCAGCTGGCGGGTGTAGGCGATGACCCCGGCCTTGGCGGCGGCGTAGGGCGCCGAGGAACGGGCCGGCTGGCGGGCCGCCGCCGAGGCCATCGTGAGGATGACCCCCTGGCCCTGCTCCAGCATGGCGGGCAGGAAGGCCGACACCGTGAGGAAGGTCGACACCAGCTCGGAGTCCAGCACCATGCGCCAGTGCGCCGCGGTCTCCTCCGACGCCGGGATCGGCCTCCCGGCCCCCCCGGCGAACGCCGCAACGATGTCCGGGGCGCCGAGGTCGGACAGCACGGCGTCACGCAGGGCCACGACGTCATCCTCGACGGTGCAGTCGGCCCGCACGCCGATCGCCCGTCCGCCCGACTCCTGGATCCCGGCGGCGACCGACGACAAGGCACCCTCGTCCCGCCCGACCACGGCCACGGCGACGCCGTTGGCGGCGAGGTACCCGGCGGTGGCGGCGCCGATCCCCCGGGAGCCGCCGGTGACAACGGCCACCCGTCCGGCGAGATCGGGATAGATCGTGGGCGTGGCCATACGGTCACCCTACCCGGCGCCTTGAGCCGGAACCTGCTGGGCGTCAGGCCGACAGGCCGAAGTCCCCCGGGTCCTCCCACTCCAGCGGTCCGAGCGGGTCCTCGTCCTCGGGGAGCGGGGAATCGATGTAGACGATCTCGATCTCGCCCCGGCCCCGGTCCATGAACACGTGCGTGGTGTGGGTCTCGATGTGGCGCTGGATGTCGGAGCAGGTCTTGGCGCACGCCCCGCAGCACGTGCAGCCCTCGATCTCCAGGTCCAGCGGGCAGGGGTGGTGGGCGGCGGCCGGGCGGCCGTGGCAGTGGGGGCACAGCGACTCCGCTGCGTCCTCCGGTCCGTACTTCACGGCGACCACCCTCTTCCGGCAATTACCCGCGCGTCCTGCGCTCTCTCCTTCAAGTATCGGCACTTTGCGCCCGGTCGATAAGCGGCCATTCTTGTGAGCATGAACCACCATATAGGTGGCTCAGCGTCACAAGAAACTCCGGAGTGGGGCGCGGCCGACGGTGCTCGGCGTGGTTAGCTAAACTAGCTACATGCAGGTCAATATGCACGATGCCAAGACCCATCTCTCTCGCCTGGTCGCCTCTCTCGAGGCCGGCGACGTCGAGGAGATCGAAATCGCCCGCGACGGGGTGACCGTAGCCCGGCTTGTCCGCCCGGCGCCCACGACGCCCCGGCGTCCTGGGCGGTTAGCCGGGCAGATCACCGTCCGCCCGGACTTCGACGCGCCCCTGCCGCCCGACCTCGCCCGGGGTTTCGGCCTGCCTGATTCGTGAGGCTGCTCCTCGACACGCACATCGTCGTGTGGTGGCTGGCCGATGACCCGCAGTTGCCGGCGAACCACCGGCTCGCTATCGAAGGCCCCGGTAACGAGGTCGTCGTATCGGTGGGAACCATCTGGGAAGTTGCCATCAAGTCGGCCCTCGGGCGCATCGACGTCCCGGACTCGTTCCCAGAAGTGGTGGCCGATGAAGGCTTCGCCCTGCTCCCCATTACGGCCGCCCATGCCTGGGCTCAGCGATCTCTGCCGCGGCACCACCGGGATCCGTTTGACCGGCTGCTCGTCGCTCAGGCAATGGCAGAAGGGCTGACCCTGGTCACCGTTGACCAGGTGTTCGCGGCGTACCCGGTCGCCCGGCTCCCCGCCTGACCCGGCGAGTGCTCGCCCAGGCACACCTCCCAGCTGCAGGGCTACATCGCGACCGGGCGGTTGCGTCGCTCCCCCGCCGCTCGGCGGGCCCGCCTGGGCGCCGATAGCCCCGGCTTGGACGGCCCGGCGGCCCAGGGCGCCGGGATGCGCATCGCCTGGTCCATCACTGCCGCGAAGGCCGGGCTCACCATCGGGACGGCACCACCGTGACGGTCGGCGCCGATCACCTGCTCGAAGCGATCCTCGGTCACCCAGTACACGTGGTAGGAGAGCGGCCCGGGGGAGTCCCGGTACTGCAGCCGGGCGAACTTGGCGAGTGCGCCGATCGACTGGAGCAGCGAGTCGTCCTCGATGCGGTGCACCGCCACCTCGTTGCGGTTAGGCAGGGCGACCACCATGCCGAGGCCCATCGACGTCGAGCCGTAGAGCTGTTGCAGGAGGCGGTCCGGGGTGAGGATCCGGCTGGCGGTGAACGTGGACTCGTCGTAGAGCACCCGGAAGATGCCGCCCTCCGGGGAGACCAGGATCTCGCAGCCCTTGGCTTTCACCTCGAGGATGCGCAGGTTGGCCTCGCCCCACTCCCGGAGCTTCTCCAGCCCGCCCAGCTGGTCGAGGTACTGGTCGGAGACGAGCGCCGAGGCCTCGCGCCGGTGGATGTTCAGCACCTCCACCAGGCCGGGGGCGACATCCCGGGCGTACGTGCACCACCCCTCGGGGATGGAGTTGGCGGCCACCAGGCGGAGGTACACGCTGCGCCGCACGGCGCTGGGCGACAGGTTCATGAATTCCTGCACCGGATCGACCAACCCGATCTTCACGTGCCGGGCGATGATCTCCGGCCAGAGCGAGCGCCGCTCCCGCAGGCAGTCGGCCCCCACGTTCCACAGCCCGGCGTGCGGACCGCGGCCGCCCTCGGGGACCAGATGGCCCTTCCCCTCCCCGACGGCCATCGCCACGCCGTGTTTGGCCCACTCCGCGACAACGAGGGCCCGGAAGTCATCCGCCTCCTGCGGGGTGAAAAAGGGGAGACCCGGGTCCCGATTCTTGTTTTCACGCTTTGCCTGTACCATACGCACTTCCAACCATCACAACACACTAAGACGTGTGATAGCGTAGAGGTACGGTACGGCGAATGCAAGTGGAGTAATGAGTGTTCATCACCACCAAGGATAGGCATGTCTGGACGCCCCCAAGGGCTACGTTTCGGTCATTGGCTGTAGCCTCACCCTCATGGGCCTTCGAGTTATCGGATCCCTCGATCTCGATACGTTCGCAAGTTCGCTTAACGACGAACGCACGATCGACCTGGGGGGGACCACATTTGTGGATGTCTGCGGAATCGTAGGAGTTGCGTGCCTAGCGGATGGAAACGCATCTCGCGGTGCGTCTCCCCACGTCATCTTGCCGACTAGGCAAGAAGTGGCAAGTTATTTGTCGCGGATGCGAATGGGATGGGTTCTCACGGACACAGCCGCCGTCCTGGAGGGACCCTCGTTGCCGACGGTGCGTGTCCGGCCCGGAGCCGATCAATTGGTTTCCTTGCTAGAGATCCGTTCGGAGTGGGAGACAGAAGAGGTCGCCAATTTGGTTTGGTCTCGGATCGAGGGGACAGTGGATCCTGCCGTGGCTATAGCCCTTTTTGAGGCACTGACCGAGTTGGGCTCAAATGCCGTCCAGCATTCAGGCGCTGCTCGGGCATTTGCAGCGGGACAAACCTTTCGTCGCGAGTCAGAGAATGAATACGTCGTGGTCGCCATCGGAGACTCGGGGATCGGTATACGGGCCTCGTTGACTTCGCGGTTTGAACCGTCGAGTGATTCAGAAGCACTGCGCCTGGCCCTTACTGCGGATGTGAGCGCCTCAGGTGAACGAGGTCGAGGTCAGGGATTGCCCTCCACAGTCGAGAGCGTTACGGCGCTCGGCGGCGAGTTGGTCGTGCACTCGGGCAGCGCTGTGGCAGTGTGCCGGAGGGGCGGCCAGGAAGTAAGGGCTACGCGGGGCATCCCCGGTACATTGGTTGCAGCCCGGATTCCGTGCCGACCCTCAGGTTGAGAGAGCCCAATGCAATGACTACTCAGATGCTAGAGACGCCATCCCTCATGGGGACGCGCGACCAGGCGAGAAGGCTTTTTGGATCCCAGCCAAACGACTTGAGTGGCTCCGAGCTGTCCATTGACTGCTCGAAGGTCCAGGCCAGTGCCCCGTCGTTCGTGGACGAGCTCATCAAGATCGCCCTCGTAGAGCGCGGGGCTGCCCGTCTCATCCTGACCGCGGCGCCGTCGAAGATGCGGGGCTACGCCGTCCGGTCGGCGGCGAATCGGGACGTTTCTGCCCGGCTGACGATTATCGACTGAGCGGCGCCCGACCTTCGGGACATTTGTCCCGGAATCCGGGACGAAAGTCCCCGACTTCGCCCCGACCCGGCCCCAGGCGGCGTGCCCCGGAGCTCGGCGGCCCGGCCGGACCGCCCCCCGCTTGCCTACCCGCCGCCCACAGCCGACAATCAACCGGCGTGATCACGCTCCGCAACGTCTCCAAACAATTCCCCGGCTCCCGCACGCCGGCGGTCGCTGCGTTCTCGCTCGAGGTGGCCGAGGGCGAGACCGTGATCCTGGTCGGCCCCTCCGGGTCAGGCAAGACCACGATCCTGCGGATGATCAACCGCCTCATCGAGCCCACCGGTGGCACCATCGAGGTCGACGGCGTCGACGTCATGAGCATCGAGGCGGTCGAGCTCCGCCGCCGCATCGGCTACGTGATCCAGAGCATCGGCCTCCTGCCCCACCGCACGGTTGCCCAGAACATCGGCACCGTCTGCCGCCTGATCGGCTGGGACAAGGAGCGCACTGCCCAGCGGGTGACCGAGCTGGCGGCCATGCTGGAGCTCGACGCCGAGCTGCTGGCCCGCTACCCCTCCGAGCTGTCCGGCGGGCAACGCCAACGGGTGGGCGTGGCCCGGGCCCTCGGGGTCGACCCCCCGGTCCTGCTGATGGACGAGCCCTTCGGCGCCGTCGACCCCATCGTCAGGGGGCGGCTCCAGGAGCAGCTGCTCCACCTGCAGAGCCAGATCCGCAAGACCATCGTGCTGGTGACCCACGACATCGACGAGGCGATGCGCCTCGGCGACCGCATCGCCATCATCAACACGGGCGGTGCCCTGGAGCAGTACGCCGCCCCCGAGGAGATCCTGCGGGCGCCCGCCACCACGTTCGTGGCCGACTTCATCGGCGCCGAGCGGGGCTTGAAGCGCCTCGCCCTGGCCCAGGTGAAGAGCATCGAGGCCGACCCCGGCCCGGTGGTGCACCCCGACGACCCGGTCGCCAAAGCCATCCAGGCGATGGCGGCGGGCGGCCTCGACTGGGCCGTCGTCGTCGACGAGAACGGCCACCTGAAAGGCTGGGTCGACCAGCACGCCCTGGAGGGCCACGAGAAGGTCGGCGAGGCCCAGGCCCGCCCGTTCAGCGCCGCCGTGGCGCCCTCCAGCTCGCTGCGGGAGGCGCTTGACGCCATCGTCACCAGCCGCACCCATGTCGCCGCCGTGGTTGATGAGGGGCGCTACTGCGGCATCCTCACCCTGGAGCAGGTCTCGACCGGCGTCTCCGACCCGGCATGACCTCTCTCCAGCCGTGATCCTCGCCGACCCCCTGGTCGACTGGGGGTGGCTCGGCCTCCACCTCAGCCAGATCGCCCACCTCGCCGTCCAGCACATCGAGCTGACGGCGATCGCCGTAGTGTTCGGCAGCGTGATCGCCTTCCCGCTCGCCATCCTGAGTTACGGCCACCGGCGGGTGTACGGCCCGGTGAGCGCCTTCGCCAGCCTGCTCTACACCATCCCGGCCCTCGCCCTGTTCGCCTTCCTGGTGCCCTACACCGGGCTCAGCACCCTGAGCGCCGAGATCGGCCTGGTCAGCTACACGCTGCTGATCATCATCCGCAACACCGTGGCCGGCCTCGACGTCGTGCCCGCCGACATCCGGGAGGCGGCCAGGGGCGTCGGCTACAGCGAGCGTCAACTGTTCTGGCGCGTCGAGCTCCCCCTCGCCCTGCCGGTGATCATCGCCGGCGTGCGCATCGCCACCGTGACGACGATCGGCCTGGTCACGGTTACCGCCCTCATCGGCCAGGGTGGCCTCGGCTCCTACATCATCCTCGGCATCCAGCAGTCCTTCGCCACCCCGGCCCTGGCCGCCGCGGTGGGCTCGGTGGTGCTGGCGGCCGGGGCGGACATCCTGCTTCTCGGCGTCCAGAAGGCCCTCACGCCATGGACCCGGCGGGCGCAGCAGGACATCCCCATCGAGACCAAGGGCGAGCTCCTCGCCCTGGCCACCAAGGGCTGAGCAGGACCGTGCACGTCCTCCGGGAGGCCTTCGCCTGGCTCTTCACCGCCGCCAACTGGTGGGGTCCGACCGGCATCCTGGCCCGGCTGTGGGAACACCTGCAGATGACCGCCGAGGTACTGGCGGCCGCCCTCGCCCTCGCCGTCCCGGTGGGCCTTTTCGTCGGCCACAAAGGCAAGGGGGCCTTCCTGGCGGTCAACGTCGCCGGGGTCGGGCGGGCGATCCCCTCGTTCGGCGTCCTGGCCTTCGTCTTCCCCTTCGCCATCCGCTACCTGCCGGGCAACATCGGGCTGTGGCCGACGCTCATCGCCTTGGTCGTGCTCGCCGTCCCGCCCCTGCTGACCAACACCTACATCGCCATCCGGGGGGTCGATCCCGACATCGTCGAGGCCGCCCGGGGCACCGGCATGAGCGAGATGCAGGTCCTGACGCGAGTCGAGCTCCCTCTCGCCGTGCCCCTCCTCCTCGACACGCTGCGGGTGGTCGCGGTGCAGGTGGTCGCCACTGCCACGCTGGGGGCCGAGGTGGGCTGGGGCGGCCTCGGGCGGTTCATCGTCGACTCGCTCGCCATCAACGACGCCCCCCACCTGCTGGCGGGCGCCCTGCTGGTGGCCGCGCTGGCCCTGCTGGTCGACGTGGCCTTCGCCTCCCTGGCCCGCGGCCTCGCCCCGCCGCCCCGCCCGAAACGATTTGGTCTGGCCCGAGCGCGGTAAGTAGGGTGAGGGCCACAGGGGGCCCAAAACAAGGGACCTACATAAGGGGGAGGGCGCGCATGCGGCATCGCATGGTGGGCATCGTCGTGGCAATGCTGGTCGGGCTGGTGGCAGCCGCATGCGGCAAGAGCACCACATCAGGATCCGGGTCGACCCCCTCGGGTGGGACCAAAGCCAGTGTCACCGTGGGCTCCAACAGCTTCGCCGAGAGCGAGATCATGGCCCAGATGTACGGCCAGGTCCTGGCCCACGCCGGCTACCAGGTGAACTACAAGATGGACGTCGGCGCCCGCCAGGTGCTGCAGGCGGCGATGCCCGGCCAGATCCAGGTGGCGCCCGAGTACGTCGGCTCGCTGCTCACCGTCTACCTCCACGGCACCGGCTCGTCCGACCCGGCGAAGGAGCTCGCCGACGACAACACCGCCCTGGCGCCGAAGAACCTGACCCTGGTCGGCTATTCGCCCGCGGCGGACCAGAACACGTTCGTGGTCACCAAGGCGACCGCCGACAAGTACCACCTCAGCACCATCAGCGACCTCAAGAAGGTCACCGACAAGCTGACGCTGGCCGGCCCGCCGGAGTGCCAGAGCTCGGCGCTCTGCCTGGGTGGGCTGCAGTCGACCTACGGGCTGTCGTTGACCTTCCAGGCGCTCGGCTCGGGGTGCGACAATCCCCCTGCCCAGGCGCTCGAGGCGGGCCAGGTCAACATCGCCGAGCTGTGCACCACGCAGTCGGTGATCGCCAAGGACAACCTGGTCCAGCTGAAGGACGACAAGAACCTGCAGCAGGCCGACAACATCACCGCCGAGGTGGGTACCGCCCTCCTGAACGCCAATCCCGGCATCAAGGGCCTGCTCACCGGCGTCATGAACAAGCTCACCAGCGATGCCCTTGCCAGCCTGGATGACGAGGTCTCGGTCGGCCACAAGGACGCCTCGAGCGTGGCGACCACATGGCTGAAGCAGAACGGCCTGCTCTAACCCCCACCAGGCGGCGCACTCCGCCAGGGTCTCGGCAACCCGGCTGGTCACCTCGCGATCAGCCGGGCCGAGACCCTGCAAGGGTTGGGGGCGACGAAGTGACGTTGTTCGGCAGTTAATTGTTAGTCTGGCAAGAACATGACACTCCCGCACCGCACACTTGGCCCCGGCGGCCTGGAGGTTTCCGCCCTCGGGCTGGGCTGCATGGGGATGTCCGAGTTCTACGGCTCGACGCCTGCCGACGAACCGGAGTCGGTCGCCACCATCCACCGCGCCCTCGAGCTCGGGGTCACGTTCTTCGACACCTCGGACATGTACGGCCCGCACACCAACGAGGAACTGCTCGGCCGGGCGCTGAAGGGCCGGTGGAACGAGGTCGTGATCGCCACCAAGTTCGGCTTCGTCCGGGACCCCGACAACCCGGGGGTCCGCAGCATCAACGGGCGCCCGGCGTACGTCCGGCAGGCGTGCGAAGGATCTTTGCGGCGTCTCGGCGTCGACCACATTGACCTTTACTACCAGCACCGGATCGACCCGGACACGCCCATCGAGGACACGGTCGGGGCACTCTCCGATCTGATCCACGAGGGGAAGGTCCGCCACATCGGGCTCTCCGAAGCGTCTCCGGGAACCCTCCGGCGGGCTGCGGCTGTACACCCCATTGCCGCCCTCCAGTCCGAGTGGTCCCTGTTCGCCCGGGACATCGAGGCCGAGGTCGTTCCCACCTGCCGGGAGCTGGGGATCGGCATCGTGGCCTACAGCCCGCTGGGCCGGGGCCTGCTGACCGGGACGATCACCAGCACCGAGGCGATGGCGGACACCGACTTCCGCAAGGTGGCCCAGCCGAGGTTTCAAGGCGACAACCTGGCGCACAACCTGGCACTGGTGGACGAGGTCAAAGCTGTTGCGGCCCAGCACGAGGCGACGCCCGGGCAGGTGGCCCTGGCCTGGGTACTCGCCCGGGGCGACGACGTGGTCCCGATCCCGGGCACCCGCCGCCGGCGGTACCTGGAGGAGAACGTGGGTGCGGCATCGTTGGAGCTGACGGCGGACGACCTGGAACGGCTCGAGGGCCTGGAGGCTGCCGGCGCCCGCTACGCCGACATGCGCCCGCTACAGGGGGAAAGCGCCGCCCGCTAATCGCCGAGGCCCCGGATTTCAGTACGGTAACCGGTTCTCCGACGCCCACAAAGACGTGAGTTCCTCCAAGGTCCAAATTTCCTGCTCTGGAGCGAGGTCAGTCGGGTAACTGCGTAGAACGCACGGAGCCCACGCCTCAAACATGGCCTGAATTACGCGCCAGGCCATCTTCTGTGTTGGTTGTCCGCGGACAAGATCGAGGATTATGCATGCGCCCGGTTCTTCGCCAAGCTTAGCCCGGAGTTCTTCCCGCAAGGCCAGCTGGTGATGCCACTCATCAATGCTCTTGGGGGATGAATCGTATGGCTTAATGGGGGCAGTCCAATCCGAATCACACTCCACATCCCACTTGATATTGACGCACGCGACCTGCGAATTTATCCGACCGTCGTATGCACCAATCGCCTTCAAGGATCCGCCCTGGGAAATGATGAAGCGCGTCAGATCATCCTTCGTTACGGGCTGGGCGGTTACGAGAATCAGCGTTGGCCCCACGATCAGCCCCTCAATTCGTGTAACAAATTGATGAGCTGGTTCATGTCCCTGACAACGAAGACGCCCTGCTCAGCGAGATCCGCAGCTGCCTGATTGGCGTATGTCGGGCTGAAAACGATGACAGCCTTGTGGGTCGGGTTCACGAGCGGGTCTTGATATTTGCGGGTTTGGCTGACCTTGCCGTTCGGGCTCCGTGTTACTTCCACAATGGCTTCATTCGTTTCGAAGTCGATTTCCCCTCCTTCGCCCTCGGAGGTGACAAATAGAGAGCGGAATTTCAGGATGGGGAACCCCTCCGCAAGCACATGTTTGGCTACGCCCGCTTCGAACTTTTCGTCAGCGGTCCCGGCTGCAAGCTGGCGATCGATTCGGGCCCGGATCCGCACCTTTTCCTGGACGCTTTGGATCGGCTCGTCGCGGCCAGCCTTCTTCGGCTTGCTCTCCTCGGCTTCTCGACCTATCGGGACGGCCTCGAAGGTCTCCACCGGGATGCCGTCCATATCGATCGTGACCTCGACGACCGCCAGGCACTCGGTGTTGATGGGCACCATGCCCTGATTCCAGAAGGCCCCCGCCGCCTCCTCCGGCACCAACCCGCACGGGTTGACGGGGAGGGTCATCGGCTTCGGCTGGGGAGCACGTGAGTCGAGGGTCAGCGGCGCCAGGCGGTGGGTAGCGTCGTCCAACCGCTGCCGGGCCAGGCGGTAAGCCGACGACGACATCTCCGCCGCACCGGCGAAGAGGCCTCCTGCGGGTACACCCTGCCCCGTCAACGCCTGCGCCAGGTCCCAAGACTCGTCGGCGTCCTGCAGGGAGTTGGCCAGGGCGTCGAGCGCCTGCTGGCCGTCGCCCAGGGTTCTGGAGGCAGACCGCATCCGGTTGGCGATGGCATGCATCCGGCCACCGAATGCGTCGGCCGCGGGGCCCTGCCAACCGGCCACGGAGGCCAAGGCGTCGACATTGGAAGCGAAGGTGAGCAGCCCGGTCACGGGGCCGATGAGGGCATCGCGGATGCTACGCAGGACATCGGAGTCGCCTGCGGGTCGGGGGGCGGCTGTGACACCGGTCGCGCCAGGAGCGGGCACGGTGGGCATCAGTGGTTTCCTGCTCCGTCGGCGGCTTCGGCCGCCAACGTCAGGGCCAGGGTGTACTCATAAAGCCCGGCCAGCTCGTCCCGGACCGCGCTCAGGTACTGGTCCGCCGCAGTGGCGAAGGTGTGCGCCGAGGCCCCGGTCGCCAGATCGCCGGCAGCCTCCCCGACGCCGAGCGCCCGCACCCAGAGGTCCACCCTCAGGGAGTCGAGCTGCAGGGCGGCGTCCTTGATCCGCTGCCCGGCGGCGCTCAGCTGGTCGATGTCCACCTGTAGAGCACCCATGTGGGCGAGGCTACACTAAAGAACGCATGTAAGCAATCGGCAGAGCAGCAGGCGCCTCGGATCGGCCAGACCCGGTTCGTCCGCTTCGACGGCAGGCAGGTCGCCACGGATCCACCGGGAGACGTTCCGAGAAAGGTCGGCCGAGATCCGCTTTTCCGGGTGGCCCGGCGCTGGGGCAGGTGGGGTAGTGGGCGGAGGTGGGCAACAAAAGCCGTACTCTTCACGGGTTTTGTTGCTCACTTAGATGTCTAACTGTCGCAACGGACCGTTTCGACGCCCCCCGCCCCCGGCCCGGCCCCCGCCCCCGGCCCCCGCGCCTATGCCGGCGGCTCCGGCACGTAGTGGCGGGTCCCGTCGGCCGGGTCCACCCACACCCGCATGATGCGGCCAGTGGACGGGTCCCGGAACGACTCCGGGGTTGGCTGCCACCCGGGCGCCGCCGCCGGGCTCTCGCCGTGGCGGTGGAGCTGGAAGTAGCCGACGACGGCAATGACCACGACCGCCGCCAGGATCGCCAGGCCGATCACTGCTTGGCCACCACGACGACCGCCGTCCCGTACGCCACGATCTCGGTCAGGGTCTCGCCCATCTCGGAGGAGTCGAAGCGCATTCCGATGATGGCGTTGCCGCCCATGATCCGGGCGTTCTCGATCATCCGGTCGATGGCGTGCCGGCGGCTGTCCTCCAGCAGCTCGGTGTACTGGGTGACCTCGCCGCCGGCGATGGTCTTGAACGCCGCCCCGAAGCTCTTGAGGGCGCCCATGCTGCGGACGATGAGCCCGAAGCAGCTCCCCACGTAGTGTTCGACGTGCCAATCGGGGAAGTCGAAGGTGGTGGTCACCGGCATGGCGGTGGGGGCGGCGCCGACGTTGGGTCGGGCTCCCTCGCCGTGCGGGTACTGGCTCATGGATTTCTCCTCACTCGGGGGTGTTCGAGGGCGCGAAAAGGCAAGTGTGAACCACGCCCGGCCCCCCCGCCCGGAGGTGTCAGGCCTTGACCCAGTAGCGCAGGATCTTGTCGCTCGGCTGCCAGCTCTGGGTGTTGGCAGGGTCCTGTCGGGAGTAGACCTTGTTGGGCTTGTTCTTGGCCGATGGTGGGTCGACGATCAGGCAGAACATGTGCCCGTTGGGCCCCGCCGGGCTGGTCACGTTGACCACGTACTTGCCGACCGGCAGCGAGGCGCTCAGCTGGGCGAACGTCTGGCCCTCGGCGTCCCTCTCCGTCAGGCCGAAGCGCTGGTAGATCGGGCCGATCTTGGTGTCCATGTCGTAGTACTTCAGGTCGTCGTCGTCCTTCCAGAGCTTCGCGTGGTACTCCGCGGCCGTCATGCCGAGGACGCCGAATTGCTCGAGGGACTGCAGGACGCAGGCCTTCAACGGCCTGTACACCTGGGTGATGTCGCTGTCGATCTTGGCTGCTGGCCGGTTCTCCTCCTCGATCTTGCGCAGCGGTCCGGCGATCCCATCGATCTCCCCGCGGAGCTCCCCGATCTTGCCGGGAGTGAGGCCGGCGACGTCCACTTTGGCCTGGATACCGTCCAGGTCGGCGAGCATCCAGGCAGCCCTCTCGTACTTCGCTGCCTCCCGTTTGAGGTAGCCGATGTAGCGGGTGAGGGCCTCCTTGGGGGCCACCGACCGGCCGAGCGGGATGAACTCGTTGATGGACAGCAGCCGCTGCACCGCCACAGATGGATGGAGCAGGCTGCCGAGCGCCCGGTTGCCCGCCGGTCCGGCGATCCCCGCTACCGCCCGGAGCGGCAGGTGACCAGCCGGGGAGAGCGCCCGCTGGAGCGCAGCGTTGCTCCCGGCGGGTCGGAGCGGGCCCCGGAGTGCTCCTCGGGAAGGGCTGCGGTCAGCGGGCCGAGCGACACCGCTGGTGCGAGGCGTGAGCGTTGTCCCCACAGCATGCTCCTTGGCCGAGTGCCGGACAGGTTGGCTGCCTGGGAGTGTACGCCGAATAAGAGTTTTGCCGCTCACGTCGGGAGACCGGGGCCGCGGGAACGTACGAGTTTCTCGCTTCGACCTCGGCCCACTGCATATGATCCGGCCAGTTCAGCATTCTCGGGCGGACATCGACAGAAGGGGCGGAAAGTATGCGCAAGGATCTGGCGCCCGCTGCGGCAGGCGAAGCACCAGCTACACCAATGGGACGGCGGCTCCGTACCCTCCGGCGCCCTTCGGCTGCACTGCTGACGCTGCTGGCCGGGGTGGCGGCCGTCGGGTTCGGCTGCAGTTCCAAGAACACCACCAGCACCTCCACGTCGGTTCCGCCGGGAGCGGTGAGCACCACCCCCGCGGCGCCGACCACCCCGATGGTGGAGGCCTCGAGCCCGATGGTGGAGACCTCGAGCCCGGCGGCATCGACCTCGGGGGTTTCGGGGACCTGGTCGGGGACCTACAGCGGCACCTTCACCGGCACGTTCCACCTGACGTGGACCCAGACCGGCAACAACCTGAACGGCACGATCAATCTCTCGACATCGCCCGGCGACACGCCCCTCAACGGGACCCTGAACGGCAATACGATCACGTTCGGAACCGTCGGAAGTGCGGCGGTGACGTACACGGGGACGATCTCCGGCAGCCACATGTCGGGCACCTGGCAGATCGCCGGCGGCCCGGCTGCGGCTGGCGGCTCCTGGAGCGCCAACAAGCAATAGCCCACACGCAGTCTCGCGGTCCGGAAAGGGAGCCCCATGCGGCTCCCTTTTTCGCGCGGCAACCCGGGCACCTGCTCCGCACGGCGGGATCGTGCTGAAGTATCGGTTCGCTTGCAGTAGTATGTAAAACATTGTTATAGTGCCGAGCAGCGTGAATCTGCCAATGAACATTGAGTGGAGGCGCCCTATGCAGCGAATGAGCACGTTCCCGTTCCCTACCAGGCCCAACCTCCGGGGCGGGCGCCCCGGCAGCCTGTCACCCGCCAACCGTGCCCTGGCTGCCCGCGCGGAGCCCGGTGTCTGGGCCGAGTCCGTGCTGCTGCAGTACAAGCGGAAGGCCTGCCCGGGGCTGCTCGCAGAGGAGTTGGTGGAGGCCCTGGGCCTGGAGCGGGTGGTCCGGCTGGCCGGTGCGTTGATCGACCAGGACCCGGCGGGGACCACCCCGCTGCTGTTCGCCGCCCAGGCCGCGACGTTGGCCGGAGATCCCGGGCGGGCCCTGGAGCTGCTCGAGCGCGTGCGCACCCGGGGCTCGGAGATTGCCATCCTCACGACCAGGGCCGCCGCACTCGCCGCCGCGGGCCAACTGGCCCGGGCCGCGGCGGACCTGGAGGAGGTCTGCTGGGGCGACCTTTTCGGCCGGGACGGCCAGGTCCTGCGGGCCCGCGTCCTCGGGGCGATCCATCGCCGGCTCGCCATGCCCGGGGAGACATCATGCCCGTGCGGCTCGCACCGACCCTTTGCCAGGTGCTGCCAACCCGCCGAGCGGGAGGTCGTCCGCCGCTTCAGCGACGGCAGCCGCCTGGCACACCTGCGCGCCGCGTACGAGTCCTATGCCCGGGGGAGCGACTGGTGGCTCCTGCCCGACGACGAGCGTGAGGTGGGGGAGTTCACGTGCCTCGAAGATTGGTACTGGCGCCCGGATGTGCCGGTGGACGACTGGTTCGCCCGGACGGCGGCCGCCCCCTGGCACGCCGCTGAGCGGGAATGGTTCGGTCGGATCGGGGAGTTCGCCGCCCGGGCGGACCGTGCCCTCCGGTTCGACTGGGCGCTCACGATGCTCCCCGAGCGGCCAGAGCGCCAGTCCGTGGTGAGCCAGTTCGCCTGGGGCGAGCGCAGCGCCGGGCCCCTGAGCGCATTGGCCATGGACTGGATGAGCCATCACCGTTTCGGCGCTTGGCAGGTGGGCCCGCAGGCGCCCGGCCCCGGGCTGCTGGTGACCGAGATGGTCACCGGCCTCACCCTCTACGCGGCCGTCCGCCCCGCCGCCCCGCCGCCGCCGTGGTCCGTCCTGCTGGCGATGATGGTGCCCGACGAGGGCGTCTGGCGCCCCGGGGCTGGGCTGGTCGCACTCTCGCCCGTCGAGGGCGACGCCTTCGTCAGCTACGCACTCCGCTTCGGTGCCCGCACGCCCCGGAGGCCGGCGGGCCGGCCGGCGGACCCGGTGGCGGCTGAGGTGGCCCCTGGTCTGCTGGGCGAGACCGATCCGCTCGCGGATCAGGCGGCCTGTGAGGCCGCCGACCGGGTGGCGCAGCACTTCCCCTACCTGGCCGTGGCGGCTCGCTTCACCCGGGCGGCGGCGGATCTGGACGACGGGGAGCCCTGGGAATGGCTGGAGGCCCGCTTCACGGTCCCGGACTGGCCGGCCCTCCGCCGCCTCCTGGAACACCGGGAGGACGTGATTGCCGGGCCCCGCGCCGAGCTGTGGTGGTACCGCACGCCGGTGAGCGGGCTGGCCCGGGAGCGGGCGGCCGAGTTCCCGGCCCGCCCGCACTGCGACCGCCCGGGATTGCCCCAGCGCTTCACGGGCGCTAAGGCGGTGCTCCGCCGGGAGCCGAAGGTCGTGGTGCTCCAGGCCTCCTCCCGGCGGCGGTACGAGGAGGCGCTGGCGGCACTCCGGGAGCTGGCCCCCACCCTGACGGTCGTGAGCGAGTGGTGCGAGACCCCCGGGGTCGATGCCCCGTTCTGGGCCGGCGACGAGGCGGGGAGCGCCGAGTGGGAGGCCATGTGGGCGGCGACGCCGCACCCGCGGCTCGGGGGCCTCACCCCCCGCCAGGCCATGACCTCAACGTTCCGGGGCGCCCTCGAGGTGCAGCTGCGGGACCTCGAATACCACGCCCACCGTGCCCGCCTGGCGGGCCATCCGGCGCCCGACGTCGGGCGCCTCCGGGACCTCCTGGGCCGGCCTTCGGCGTAGGGCCACCATCGGCCTCGTTCCGGGCGCTGGGCTGGCCCAGCCACTCGGCCCAGCACGCTGCCCAGCCACGCTGCCCAACCGGGCTGCCCGGCGCCCTACAGCGGCAGCCCCGCCTCGAGGAGCGCCAGCGCCTCATCGAACTGCTCGAAGGTGGCCGCCGGCGGGTCGTCGCCCCCGCACAGCATGGCGGACACGGTTACCCCGATCACCGCCCCGGCGAACGCCCGCACCGCCGGGTCGTCCGGCCTCCGCCCGCTCCGCTCGGCCACTGCCGTGGCGATCAGGCGCAGGGTGCGGACCAGCTCGTCGAGGCGCCGAGCCCGGAGTTCGGGCACGGAGCGGGAAAGGGCGATGCGCTCGGCCTCCTCGGCGAACTGTTGCGGCGTGAGGTTCCCGATCACCTGCCGCATCGAGGCCCGCAGGGCGGCGAGCGGGCTCATCTCGGGCGGCTGCGCCTTGAAGGCCTCGACGAAGTCGTCGTCGTACTCGTCGTGCAGGACGAGGTCCTCCTTGGTCGGGAAGTAGCGGAACACCGTGCTGGCGGACACCTCGGCGGCCTCGGCCACCTGCTCCACCGTGGTGGCGGCGTAGCCGTGCTCGCGGATGAGGCGCATCGCTTCCTTGTGGATGGCGCTGCGGGTCCGTGACTTCTTGCGCTCCCGGAGGCCCTCGGCCTCAGTCACCGGAACCAACGCTCTCCACCTCCTCTCCCTCCAACGCCAACTCCAGGTCGGGGTCGAGGGTTTCCCCGGTCTCCGTCCCGGCACCCTCCGCCCCCGCAGTCTCGGCCCCCGGAACGGGCGCCTCCGGCCGGGCACGGTTGGGCAGCCACAGCAGGGCCACCAGGGCACCGGCGAGGGCGATGATCGACCCGGCGATGAGCGCACGGTCCATGGCGTGCACGAACGAGGACCGGGCCGCCACGGTCAGCGCCTGGCCGGCCGCCCCGCCGAGCTTCTGGGCGGTGGCGAGCGCCGCTCCCACCGAGGAGGTCGCCGCCTTGGCCACCGAGGCCGGGGCGCCGACCAGCGCGGGTGCGAGCTTCACGGTGTAGGCGGAGGAAAACACCGAGCCCAGGATGGCGACGCCCAGGGCGCCGCCCACCTGGCGGGTGGTGTCGTTCATGGCCGAGCCGATGCCCGCCTTGGCCGGCGGCAGCGAGCCCATGATCGACTCGGTCGCCGGGGCGATGGCGAAGCCGATCCCGATGCCGAGCAGCATGAGCGACGAAATGATTAGCCCGTAGCCCGAGTGCACCGTGGCGGTGCCCAGGACGAACAGACCGATGGCGCACAGCACCATGCCGAGGAACACCATCGCCTTGTTGCCGATGATCTCCACCAGGCGGCCGGCGGTCGGGGCGGAGATCGCCATGACCAGGGCGACGGGCGCCAGCCGCAGCCCGGCACTGAGCGGGCTGTAGCCCAGGACGAACTGCAGCTCCTGGGTGATGAAGAACAGGGATCCGAAGAGGGCGAAGAAGATCAGGGTCACGCTCACGCTGGCGGCGGTGAAGCGGGGGTTGCGGAAGAACTCGATCTTCAGCATCGGCTGGGGGGTGCGCCGCTCCCAGAGCACGAAGCTCACCAGCACGACGGCGGCGACGGCGAAGGCGGTGAGGATGCCGGCGCTGCCCCAGCCGTAGTTGGGGACCTCGATGATCCCGTAGACCAGGGTCACCAGGCCGACGATGGACAGCAGCGCGCCCGGGATGTCGATCCGGGGGGCGGAGGGGTCCTTGCTGTTGGGGACGATGAGGCGGCCGCCCACGATGCCGATGATGACGACGGGGACGTTGACCAGGAAGACCGACCCCCACCAGAAGTGCTCCAGCAGGGCGCCGCCCACGACCGGACCGATGGCCACCCCGAGCCCGGAGACGCCTGCCCAGATCCCGATGGCCCGGCCCCGCTCCTCGGCGGGGAAGACGTTGGTGAGGATGGAAAGGGTGGAGGGCATGATCAGGGCGCCGCCGAGGCCCATGAACGCCCGGGTGGCGGTCAGGATGTTCGCCGACCCGGCGAAGGCCGAGGCCACCGAGCCGATGCCGAAGATCAGCAGACCCAGGCCGAGGGCCGAGCGCCGGCCGAAGCGGTCCGACAGGCTGCCGGTGGTGAGCAACAGGCTGGCGAAGACCAGGACGTAGGCGTCGACCACCCACTGGAGCTGGCTGTCGCTGGCGTGCAGGGAGCGGACCAGGGTGGGGAGGGCGACGTTGAGGATGGTGTTGTCGACACCGATGGTGAGCAGGCTCAGGCAGAGCACCGCCAGCACCCACCAGCGCCGGTCGTAGCCCTCGGGGCGGGCTACGGCTACCTCTTGCTTCATGGGACTCACCTCCTTTTGAAAGTGACTCCCAGAATAGAGCGAGTGTCAGTTTCCGTCAACCAGCCTGAGCCCAGGCCCGCGGCTCAAATCGATGTCCATGTCCTATGTCCATGGTAATATGGCGCATGCGTACGGTCCCGGCAGGTGAGTTCAAGCAGCACTGTCTAGCGCTGCTCGACGAGGTGGGGGTTTCCGGTGAGGCCATCCTCATCACCAAACGGGGCCGGCCGGTGGCCCGGTTGGGGCCGGTCTCACCCGATGATCGGGATGACTGGAGTGGAGCCATGGCCGACCGGGGCAGGATCATTGGCGACCTGGTCGCGCCCGCCACCGATCCTGAGGACTGGGAAGCACTGCGCGGGTGAAGCTGCTGCTCGATACGCACGTCTGGCTTTGGCGCCTTTTGGCCCCGGAACACCTGACGCCAGTGGCGGAGTCGGCCTTGACCGACCGCACCAACAGCCTGCACTTATCCCCGGTCTCCACATGGGAAACCCTCGTACTCGCGCGGAAGGGGCGTATCCAGCTGGAGCCCTCGCCCGTCGAATGGGTGCTGGACTCCCTGAGGCGTTCGGCCTTGACCGCAGAACCCTTCGACCACGGGATCGCACTGAGAAGCGAATCTCTAGATGGCTTCGCCTCAACGGATCCAGCAGACCGCTTCCTGGTCGCGACAGCGCTTGAGCGCGGACTTGTCCTCGTCACCGCCGACATCGCGATGCGTTCCTTCGAGCCCGTCAAGACCTTGTGGTAACGCCCGGGGCTTGCCCCGTTTCAGCTGGCCGGGTTGGTCACCGTCTCGGCGATCTCCACGTACTCGATCGTGGGCGCAACGCCGTACAGGCCGGTCACCCGCTCGACAAGGGCCTCGTTGAAGAAGGCCCTGGCTGCCTCCTCGCTCTCCCAGACGTAGAAGTTGGTGGCTCGGCCGGCGTCCGGGTCCATCGTGAAGAACTTGTGCCGCAGGTTCGGCATGCCCTCGAACATCGACCGGGCGTGCGAGGCGATCCCCGCCACCTTCCCGGCGTCGAACCCACTCCCGCAATCGAACGTGACGAAGACACCGATCATGCGTCCCCCCTTGTGCGCGTCCCGTTGGGGCGACGAGCATACGTCTCCCTTCTGGCGGCCGGAAGAGCTGGCCCCTAATCATTTCCGGCCGGCCTAAGCGGCTGGCATGTGAGCCCGGCCCTCCTTGGCGCCGGCCACCGGCGCCCGCTCGAAGCGGCCGAACACGGTTACCAGCATGGCCAGTGTGGCCAGGGCGAGCGGCAGGAAGGCTGGGTTCAGGGGCGACGGATGCAGACCCAGGTGCAGCAGAATCAGGGAGGCAACCAGCATCGCCGTGAGCTGCCATAGGAAGACGGTCATGCAGATCCGGTTGCCGGCGATGACCGCCATCCAGGGCTTGGCGTTGGCCAGCCATCGGTTGACCGCCGGCCGGGCCAGCATGACGAGGCCCACCAGCCAGAACGTCAGGGCCACGATCACCAGGGTCGGGGGTTCACGTTGGGGGGTTCATGTTGGAGAACTTGTCAGTGCCATTGCCCACCATGCTGACCGGATAGAGCCGCTGGCGGTCAGGCCGATCAAGGCCACCAGGCCGCCGCCGGTCATGACCGCCAAGGTCCGCCGGATGCCTGGGTGAGGCTGCCATGGGCGAAGAAGAAGCCCAGCTGGTGCGCCAGCAACCACACGAAGCCAAAATTTGGCCCAGCCGATCCAGCCGATGCCCATCTGGTGGTGCAGCTCGTCCACGGCGCCGGCCGCGATCGCCAGGCCCAGGACAACGCCAGCCCGGTACCGCCCCAATTGCCCATATGCATGAGCACCTCGAAGCCGGTCCAGGCACCGAGGAACACGAGGGACGGGGTGAGCAGGCGGCGCATCCGGCGCCGCAGGTAGGTGCCCGCCGTGTCGCCCCGCCTGCGGCCGGACTCCAGGCTGACCAGGTTGGAGAAGCCGCCGACGAAGAAGAACAGATGAAGAACGTGGCCATGATCTGCAGCACCCAGGTGAGGATCTTGAGCTGGGGCGACAGGTCGAGCAGGCTGTGCTGGGCGACCCGCCCGTGCGGGGCGACGATCACCATTCCCAGGTAGTGGCCGAGGACTGCCATGGCGATACTGGCGGCCCGCAGGAAGTCCACGTACCGGTCCCGGGTGGTCGGGGTCGCCACGTCCTCGGCGCCCACCCGGACGTCACCATCTGCGCCCCGGACTGGCGAAGCGTCGAGCGCGCCCGTGACCTCCTTGCATCGTGCGTCCTGTGCCCCGAACCTGGCGTGGCCTCTCCATCCGTATCCCGGTACGTTCGCGGCCACGGACGAAGTGGTGTGGATCGCCCGCACGGACCATGAATCGACCCGTGGGTCGCCGGACACCGGCGTGGCGGTGACGGACTGGAACAGCAACCAGGGAGCCACCACTGGCTGGACGCTCGCCTGGGAGGTGGCGACCAGGGCGCTTGAGGACAGCGTGGGCGACGGGGAGGAACACGCAGCGGCATCGGAATCCCCTGGCCACCCTGCCTGTCGCGCGCGGGTGTGGCTGCTGGCCCGCCGCCGCGTGGTGGTGGCCGACCGCCTGCACGCCCACATCCTGGCCACGCTGCTGGGCTGCCCCAGGTAATCCTGCCCGACCGCGCCCGTCGCCGAATCTCAGAGATTCCGGGTCGAGGAGTGGCGGATGTCTACCGATGCACGAGCCGGACTCCGCCCAGGCGGTTGTGAGTGCCAGGGCCACGCTGGCCTGCGGCGAAGCGCCCGTCGCCATAGCACCGCCGGCCCCGCCCCCGGGGGATAACCCCCGGGCCGAAATTCGGGTGCTACCCGGATTCCCACCTCGCCGACTGCTCCGTACCGTTCTCGGTGAACGGAACTCCCTGGACGACAAGAAAGGAGGTGGAGGGTGATCCAAGCGGTAGGGCTGACCAAGGCGTATGGCCGCACGACGGCCGTCGACGACCTGACCTTCGACGTGCACCCCGGGGTGGTCACCGGGTTTCTCGGGCCGAACGGGGCCGGGAAGTCGACCACGATGCGACTCCTCATGGGGCTGGAGGCGCCCGACGCGGGGAAGGCCCTGATTGACGGGCGCCCGTACCACGCACTCAACTGGCCCCTCCGCCAGGTGGGTGCGCACCTCGACGCCAAGGCCTTCCACCCGGGGCTGACCGCCGAGCAGCACCTCCGGGCCCTCGCCCGGGCCAACGCCATCGACCGGTCCCGGGTGGCGGTGGTCCTCGAGCAGGTCGGGCTCAGCCCCGTCGGCCGCAGGCGGGTGGGGACCTTCTCCCTTGGGATGGCGCAGCGCCTGGGGATCGCCGCCGCGCTCCTGGGCGACCCCGGCAACCTGCTGTTCGACGAGCCCATGAACGGCCTGGACCCCGAAGGCATCCACTGGATCCGCACGTTCCTGCGGGCTCTGGCGGCCGAGGGCCGCGCCATCCTGCTCTCCAGCCACCTCATCGCCGAGATGGCTCTCACTGCCGACCGGTTGGTGGTCGTCGGGCGGGGCCGGGTGGTCGCCCAGCTGTCGAGCCGGGAACTGGCCGCCCGGGCCCCCCGGTCGGTTCGGGTGCGGGCGGAGGATCAGGCCGGGCTGGCCGCAGTGCTGCTTGGGGCGGCGATGACCGTGAGCACCGGACCCGACGGTTCGCTCTCGGTCACCGGCAGCGAGCCCGCCGCCATCGCCGCCCTGGCGGCGCGTGCAGGGGTCCAGCTCCACGAGCTGACGCCCGAGCGCGCCTCCCTCGAGGAGGTGTTCCTGGAGTTGACCGACGCCAGCACCGACTACCGCGCTGTCGCCGCCGCGGGCGCGGCTCGCAACGGGGCAAGCCCCACGAGGAGGACGCCATGACGACCACGACCCTCACCCATCGGCCCCCAGCGAGCAGCTACGGGATCGGCGACGGAGTCCGCTCGGAGTGGACCAAGTTCATGTCGCTCCGCTCGACGCGCTGGACCCTGGCGTTGTTCCCGGTCACCGCCATCGCATTCGGCATGGTGATCGGGGCGGCAACGGGAGCCCACTGGCCGCACATGACGGCGCAGGCCCGCACCCACTGGGACCCCACCAACAATCTCCTCGCCGCTCTGGTCCCCGGTTACCTGCTGGTTCCGGTGCTCGGCGTGCTCATGATGACCAGCGAGTACGGCTCGGGCTCGATCCGCTCCACCCTGGCGGCCCTGCCCCGCCGTCCCCTGGTCCTGGCGTCGAAGGCGATCGTCTTCGCCCTCGTCGCCTTCGTGGCCTGCGAAGCTGTGACCCTCGCCACGTTCGCCGCCGGCCAGGCCGTCATGGGGAGCGCTCCCCACGCTCACCTCAACCAGCCCGGCGTCCTGCGTGCCCTCGTGCTCTCGCCGGGATTCCTGGTCCTCATGGGCCTGTTCGGGCTCGGGATCGGGGCCATCGTGCGGCGCAGTGCCGCTGCGGTGGCGGTGTACGCTGGCTTCGCCGTGGTCGTACCGCCGATCCTCAGCGCCCTCCCGGGCCGGCTGTGGAAGTTCGGCCCCATCATCATCATGGGCAACTCCGTGGGCGCCGTGAAGATCATGCCCGGCTTCCTCTCGCCGTGGGCCGGCTTTGGAGTGATGGCGGCGTACGCAGCCCTGGCTCTGGGGGCCGGTGCCTTCCTGCTCGCCGCCCGGGACGCCTGAGCTCCACCTACGGGCTGGGACGCCGGTGAGGTCAGTGGACGCCATGGGCACCGAGACCGCGGGGCGAGGTGTCTCGGGAGGCCGCCCGTTGGGCACGGCCCTGGCCCGGTTCGTTCTCGCCGCCGCCCGGGAACCCTTCACCAGGCGAGCGCGCTCCGAGGGGCTCTTCTGCCTGATCGGGGTGCTGATCGGCCAGGTTCTTCTGGCCGCCTTCAGCCTCCTGGTGTTCCCCGACACGGCGGTGGCGCTGGTGCGTGCCGCCATCATCGTGGCGATCCTCGCTCCGATCCTTGTGGCGACGGGGGCTGCCCGGGGTCTGGGAGCCCTGCTGCGCCGCCTGGTGGTCTGGCTGCTCGGCCGGCCGATCGCACCCTTCCCGCCAGCCCGCCGCCAGCACGGCTGGCTCGGCCACGAACGGACGTCGATCAAGGACGCCAGCAGCTGGAAATCCTTGGCCTACCTGGTGGCGAAGGTCCCTCTGACTGCGCTGGAGTTGTACGCCCTCTTGTACTGGGTGGGGCTGGCCGACCTCACCTACCCGATCTGGTGGCGGCTGTTCCGGAACCACCCGCCCGGGACACGGCTGCACGCCGTCGCCTTCCTCACCCCGTTCGGGGCCTTCCGGATCGCCACGTTCCCGGGCACCTTCGTGGTGTTCGCCGCTGGGGTGGCCATGGTGTTGGCCGCCCCATGGGTCACCCGGGGAGTGACCTGGGTGGACGGCTGGGTGGCTCGGGGCTTGCTCGGCCCAGCTCGCCTCGCCCAGCGGGTGCAGGACCTGGAGGAGACCCGGGCCCAGATGATCGAGGACTCGGACGCCCGGCTGCGCCGGATCGAGCGGGACCTCCATGACGGGGCGCAGGCCCAGCTCGCCACCCTCGCCATGAAGCTGGGCCAGGCGAAGGAGAAGCTCGCCGGCACCTCCGGGATCCCCTACGACCCGGCCGGCGCCCTCGAACTGGTCGATGCCGCCCACGGCCATGCCAAGGAAGTGCTGGTCGAGCTGCGCAACCTCGCCCGCGGGATCCACCCCCCGGTGCTGGACGTGGGCCTCGATGCTGCCCTGGCGACGCTCGCCGCCCGCAGCGCCGTCCCGACCGGCCTGAGTATCAACCTTCCTGACCGGCCGCCTCCCGCGATCGAGACCATCGCTTACTTCAGCGCCGCCGAGTTGCTGGCCAACGTCGCCAAGCACGCCCATGCGGGCCGGGCCACGGTCGAGGTGACTGCTCGCAACGGCGCCCTGCGCCTGGAGGTCAGCGACGACGGCATCGGGGGCGCCCGGCCGGAGCGCGGAACCGGCCTGGCCGGCCTGGCTGACCGGGTGCGCGCGGTCGACGGTCACCTGCGCCTGTCGAGCCCCCCCGGAGGACCTACGGCCGTCACCATCGAGCTGCCGTTGCACGGCTAAGGGATCGGGGGATCGGGATGCGGGTCATCGTTGCGGAGGATGCCGTGGTGATGCGGGAGGGCCTCGTCCGGCTCCTGCAGGACCGCGGGTTCGAGGCCACCGGCGTCAGCGACGGCGAGGCGCTGCTCGCGGCCGTGGCCCATGAGGTCCCGGACGCCGCCGTGGTGGACATCCGCATGCCCCCGACCCACACCGACGAAGGGCTGCGGGCGGCGATCGCCCTGCGCCAGCGGTATGCGGGCCTGGGGGTGCTGGTCTTCTCCCAGTACGTCGAGACGCACTTCGCCCGCCAGCTCCTCGCCGAGAACCCGGCCGGCGTGGGCTACCTGCTGAAGGAGCGGGTGGCCGATGTCGCCGAGTTCGTCGATGCGCTGCGCCGGGTCGCCGCGGGCGGGACGGCGCTCGATCCCGAGGTCGTGGCCCAGCTGCTGGGGGCCAGCGAGCGGGCGGGCGTGCTGGGTGCCACCCTGACGCCCCGGGAGACCGAGGTGCTCGCCCTGATGGCCGAGGGCCGGTCGAACGCCGCCATCGCCGCGCGTCTTGTCATCGGCGAGGGGGCCGTGGAGAAGCACGTGGCCAACATCTTCCTGAAGCTCGGGCTGCCGAGTTCCGAGAGTGACAACCGTCGGGTCCTGGCGGTCCTCCACTACCTACAGTCCTAGGTAGACGGTCCCACAGGATGTGATCCAAACGAACCGCACCTGCCCTAACGTAGTTCGACTTATCGGTCCAGCTAGGACGCGGGCTGGAGCGATAATGCAAGGGGGGGCAAAAGGGCGTTTGAACAGGGCTTCCCCCGTCGGGCTGCTTGGTGTTGTTGCGAATCATCTCGCTTGCCTCAAGGACTCTTCGCGGCGCATTGCCTGGGATGTGGAACGGCCAGGGGGTCCTTGGATGGCGATCCTCCACGAAGAGGTCAAGATGGCCACCCCGGGGCAGCCGGGTGCTGGGTGTTGCCCTTGGCGACGGGCGCCAGAGGTCCCTGCCCCGGTAAGTGCCTTGGGCCTGCCTTTTCCGGCAAGGAACTCTGCCCTTGTAGCCACCCCACTTTTGCTTGCCTGACTGGGGGTGAAACGCTACCTTGCGAGGAGCGCAGCGCTAGGACCTAAGGCGGAGGATAGCGTGTACCAGCGGCGTGTCGAAGGCGGGACCAACCCTTGGGGGCCCGTTCCGCTCCCTCCGGACCCGTATTGGAAACCATCGCTGGCGGCACAGCGGATCTCCGGGATCTGGGATCTTCCGACGCTGCTTCATCTGCAGCGCTCGGCCGGCAACTCGTCCGTTCTGAATGCTCTCGGGATGGGCGGCTCCCGGCCCGCCGTTCAACCCGGCCAAGGTAGGACGGTCCAGAGAGCAATCGCCACCACCGCCCGGCAAGTCTCGCTGACGGATAACAACGTCATGGACGGAAAGGCTATTACTTCTCCCACAGTGGACATGGGGACGACTACGCAGCCCGCGGGTGCCGTTGCTCCGCAGTACCAGGTGGACCCCGTTCCCTTCAAGACCCATAAGGGCCAACGATTTCGGGCCAAGCTCCGGCTCACGCAGAAAGCCGACGAGGGGACCGTGGATTCGATTTACACGGCCCCAGGAACTTACTACACCCACTATCGGTGGAAGCCGGAGAGCGCCATCAGGGAATTGTATCGGGGCCAAGAACACCGAATGCACCCCTCAGAGCTGGAGGCAAAGAATCGCAAGATAAACCCTGCCACGGAAGCCGATGCGGTCAACTGGGAGTACCTGTATGTCAACGTGTCGAGGGCCATTGCCTTGCAGTCGAAGGCAGCGGAGCACGAGCACCTGAGCGATATCCGTGAGGCATACCGCCTCACCCTAGCCGCAGCGGAGCAAGCGGTTCGCGCCGTGATAGCGAGTATGCCCTTGGATGGGTTCGGCGGGGTTTCCGGATACCGCACGTGGGAAGCCGCCCTGTCAGACGTCGCGACGCGGATCCTGCACCAACTCCCTCAGGAGAGGCGCCCATTGGGCACGGACCAGAACCAATGGCTGGGCCGGTACCTTTCCTTGGCCAAAATGACGCAGGACCGAGATGCCAAATTCTGGCACTATTTCGACCTTCGTTCGAGTGGGTTCATGTACAATAACCGGCTGCTGAAGAGCGTGACCGAGACCTGGGATATCTATGCCGAGCACCCCGAGACGATGATTCACTACGCGGATGTCATCGTGGGAAATCAGCTCCAGGTAGGTAGGCACCCATCGAGTTCGGTCGTCCATCTCTGAGAGTTTGTGCCCCCGGTAGGAATCGAACCTACGACACCAGGTTTAGGAAACCTGTGCTCTATCCACTGAGCTACGAGGGCGGGGCATATAGAAAAGGTGGGAGAAAACCTCCTCGGGTAAGCCGCTAAGCCTCCTCCAGGTGCGATTTTAGCGGTTGGGGGTCGCTGGCCCTGCTCGGCTGGTCCCCGCTTCCCTCCGGCCTTCCGAACGGAACCGGGCACGCTTAAGTCATTGCGTATCCCGGCTGATGCGCCGTCTACGCCGCGGCGCCGAGCTTCCATCGTTGCCGGTGCTCGTGGAGCGCGAACCAGTTGAGCATGAGGGCATAGCCCAGCAGATTCACGTTCTGGCGGCCGTACCCGATGCTGTGCGCCCGGCCCAGGTACAGCGTGTCTTCCAAGCCGCGGTTGATGGACTCCGAATCGCTCCGCCGCGCGTAGATCTGCTTGAAGTCTGGATCCCACGGCGGGATCGGCCGGACGTTCTCGGTCCGGTTGAGCTTGCGGGCCTTGTCCTCGTCGTTGTTACACAGCCGGACGGTGACGGTCCTGCGGCCGTAAGCCTCCGGCGTTCGTAGTCGTTGTACCAACGGAACAGCCCGTTGGCGTCCTCCCTGCGCGAGGTCCGGATCCGCCGCAGGCCAACGAACTCGAGCTCGCCTTTGTCGTTCAGCTCCCCGAGCCCGATGGCGCCGCCCAGGGCGTAGAGGTGCACCGTCCGCACGGCGCCGTCCGACAGCGTGACGGTCCGGTCCTCGACGTGCACCGACTTCTCCACCCGCCGGCCCTCGGCCCGCCGCGGCTTGCTTGACCCCTTAACCGCAGCGGTCACCCGGTTGACCGGCAGCCAGCCGTGCTCACGTAGCAGCGTCTGGCGATGAACACCGCGGAGCGCCGTGTCGTAGACGACGCCTTGGGCTCCGGCACCAACGGTCGCAGCCGGGCGAAACAGCCCATGGCCACCTTGGCCTCGCCCCCGGCTTCCGGCACCCAGTCGGTGTCCAGGATGATCCGGCCCCGGACCTGCTCAGAGCGGGCGGCCACGATGACGAACTTGGTGCCGTAGGCGGTCTCCCCGGGCCCTCGAAGTGCAGCTCAGCATCAGGCTCGTAGCGCACCTGCTTGATCTCGCCGGTCTTCTTGTTGACCCAGGTCTCGCCCACCCGGCCCTTGAACAAAAGCGTGACCACCTTGCCGTCGGCGTGCAGCATCCGGGTGAGCGATGGGTGGGTGAACGACCCCGGCCCGTCAGGGTCCATCAGCCCGAGCTCCCGGGCCTGGTCAGCGGCGAGCTGGCGATGAAGCTCCGCCAGCTCTGCCAGCACCTCCGAATTGGAAAGGTATCGGTTGCGACCGTACAGGTAGTGGTGCCGGCGCATCGGACGTGACGGCAGCCGCATCGTTGGGAAACAGCTTCTTGAGGGTCCGGTTCGGCTCCCGGGCCGGCCTTGAGGCGATCCTGCCCGACCTCTACCCCCCCGCCGTCACGGCGTTCTCTGCCGAGGCCGTCTCCGGTTCCTGGGCAGAAAGCTCCATGGCGGATTCGAGGGCGAGGCGAGCACCTCCAAGCGCCGCCGGCACCAGGCTGGCGGGTCAAGCACAACGCTGAAGTGCAACTCGATCACGGTTTACGACAAGGACTCGGTGCTGCGCATCGAGACCACGATCAACCCGAAGGAGTTCAAGGTCTTCCGGGTTGCCCACACCGCCTCCGGTCCCACCCGGCGGTGGTGTCCGATGGGCAAGGCTGTCGAGAACACCTGGCGCTACCACCAAGAGGTCCAACGTGTCGGCGTTGCCGGAGCCCTGCCAGCCGACCGATCCATCCTCGTGCTCGATGAGCCCACCGCCCAACCTCGACCCGACCTCGACGGCGAGGATCAACTGCGTCCGGGCGGTGCTCCATGCGGCGGAGGGCGAGACCCTGGTATGGATCACCCACCGTCTCGTTGGCTTGACTCCTTCGACCGCGCCGTGATTCTGGAGCGCGGGCGTATCGCCGACGCGTGAGGGCCGTCGCCCTCACGTCCGATAATATATAGTCACCAGTAGAATAATAGGGCGTGGGATGAAGGGCGCTGAGCAAGGTGGGACCGAGGCGGATTGGGTTCGTGCCCGTAGCCGGCAACCTCCGTGGGTGCCCAGATTGGCTGGCGTGATTTATGGTCCTGGCTCTAGGCCACCCGGGCCACGAGTCGGCCGGAGGGGAGTGGGAGAATGGCGCACAACACCATGCTGATCGGCGTTGAGTTGCTTGCCTCCTCGGTGTGGGTAGGTTCCCTGGTGTGCCTTCCCCTCGTCGCCGCGGCGGCTCGGGAGTCGCTGACCCCCGATGCCCGGGTGGCTTTGTTCCGCTCTCTGGGCCGGCGCTATGGCATCGTCGGCAACGGCGCGCTGGCCCTCGCCATTGCTGTCGGGCTCGCCCTGGCCTGGCCCCCGTCATCGTGGAGCGGCCTTGAGGTCGCTGCGGTCATCCTCACCGGCGCCTTGGTCGCCCTGACTGCGGTCGGGGTCCGCCAAGCCCGGGCCATGACCCGGCTACGACGTCGCTTCCTGGGCAATGCGACCGACGAGGTCCTTGCCGGCCAGGTTCACCGTGGGGGAAGGGTCGCCGCTGGGCTGCGCGGCCTGATCGCAGCGTTCACGCTCGCCATTGTGGTGGTGGTGGCCCGGATCGTCGGTTCCTGAACCCTGAACCCCGGCGCGCCGGCGCTGCAGTGCCCCTGGCCCCTCTTCGACTGACCTTGTCCGGACCTGTCGGGGCGGGAGATTGCCGGAACCAATCCTCCCAGAGCGAGAGCAACTGTCGCCGAGTAGGCGAAGTCCATCGTGCAGGGGTGAAAGGGCAACGAATGCGTTTCGATGGCCGGAGTCGAAGCCGCGGTGCAGATACCCCTGGGCGAGAAACCTGGCCCTCGCCCAGTCACCCCGAGAACGCCCTCGGGGTGCGGCCGACCGGCCTGGCTGCGTGGCCGTTCCTGGCCCTTGGAACCGGGGCGGTCATAGCTGGGGGATGCTCTCCGCCGCGAGCAGCATGGCGCCGTCCATGCTGCGCTCCTGGGCTGCCGGGTATCTGGTCCTTGTGGCAGGTGTCGCCCAGGTCCTCCTCGGGCTCGGCCAGGAGTATCTCGCCCACCCGGGCATCGGTGCGACGCGGCGCTGGGCTGAGCTTGGTTGCTGGAATCTCGGCAATGCTCTGGTCCTCGTGGGCGGGCTCCTTGAGGTCGAGGCAGCGATCATCGCCGGGTAGCATCCTGCTCCTGGCTGCGCTCGCAACATTCGCCTCTGCCACCAGGCACGGCAACCCGGAGTGGCGCCGAGTGCAGGTCGGCTACAGAGCCCTGATGATGGCTCTTGCTCTGAGCGTTCCGGTCGGGATCCTGCTCGCCCGGCCTCACTAGTGTTGGCTGTCGCCCCGTTCAGAGCCCAGCTCCGCAAGAGCCCTCTTCGCGGTGGAAGTTGTGGACGCCTGGCATCCACCGGATTCCGTTGCGAACGGTGCTGCGGCCCCAAGTGCACCCCGAACCGGACCCGCTGGGCTAGCTCGCCCCGAGGACGAGGGCTCCGGTAATCACCCGTGGAGCGTCGTGCCCGGGAGCCCGTGTCATCGTGCGGCCATCGCTATCCCGGTTCCGAGACGCTGCGCGCCTTTGCGTCGCCCGACTCATCCATTAGGCTCGGCAACTTGCTCGTGCCACGCTCAAGCTTCCTTGCAGCCGCCAAGAGGGAGTATGATACTCCTCAGGGCAAAGAACACGCTTACTACTATGGCCAAACAATAGCCAGTAACGTGCAGCCGCCCCAATCCCTGGAATTTCACCGAACCAAGGCGAAACCCTGCTCACAGGGAGGCCGGCCTGGTCCTCGCCGGCACGGACGAATTGACGCCCGATTTGGCCGTGCCGGGATCACAGTGCCCTGAAGCCGAGGGAGCGCGCCCGGTCCTCGTCGATCATGGCCGGGCTCCAGGGCGGGTCCCACACGACACGCACCTCGACCGTCACGCGTCCCTCGACGGCGTCGGCGATGGCCGCACGTGCCATCTCGGGCAGCACTTCCGACGCCGGGCAACCTGGCGTGGTCATCGTCATCTGCACGAGCACCGCGCCGTTCTCGTCGCGCACGTCGTAGACCAGCCCGAGCGACACCACGTCGAGGTACAGCTCCGGGTCATAGACGCCCCGCAGCGCGTCCCACGCGGTGTCGAGCACATCCGACGCCGACAGCTTCAGCCACTCCAACCCGAGGGCGACGCCGGTGCCTCGCTTTTCGGGCCGGGCTGTGCTCACGGCGTCCGCCGGAAGCTGACCCGCCAGTCGCCTCCACCGAGGTCTTCCGCCTCGTAGGCGAAGCCCTGGGAGGAGAGGACCCCTTCGAGGGGTACCGGCTCGAACGGCGCCAGCACCACCAGTTCCTCGCCGGGAGCTAGGGTGCCGGCTGCGGTCATGATCGTATCGAACGGCTCGCCGCCCGATGCAATGATCGGACGGGCGTCGACGGTGGCCATCACCTTCTCCTTTCTCGGGTACCGGAGTGTTCCGAAGAAGCGATGTTATTCTAGTCCAAGCTAGAAGTTAGCATGCGAACGGTCTCGGGTGATGACCCGCTTCCGCGCTCCGAGTTGGACACCCTCGCTCTCGGTGACCTGGACGTGGAGCCGGGCCCGCCCCAAGCGGTGGTAGATGCGGCCAGTGCGACTCCGACGGCCCAACGCTTCTTCGACCCGTCGGCGTGCGCCGCGCAGCGGGCGGCGACCAGCCCGGAGAAGGCATGACGCAGCCCAGGTCCCTGCTTGACTCACTTGTGCCTGGGGCAACCCTTGCCCTGCTCTGCGCTTGGCTCTGTGAGCGCGCCTGGCCGGGCCCACCCGGACCGGGCGTCCGAGCTCGGAGCGGTCTGGTGGACTACGAGGGGTCGATGGCGATCTGCCGGGCCGGCCCGTCGGAGAGCACACTGACTGGCGTGAAAATCTGCTATCCGCTAGAGATACACTGGCCGGGTGAGCAGCTTGGGCGAGTCAGCACAAGGCCGGCTAGCACGGGTTAGAGCCACGGGGAAGGCCGCACCGCGCGGTCAGCACGCGACGGTAGCCGGCGTGATCGATGAGGCTGACGCAGTCAACTTGCACTTCAGTCCCGGGGAGCCGGGTGGGCTCGTGCCCGGCCAGCACTCCAACGTCGGCTCTCCGGTGGGTGGGCGGGCGGCCCGGTCCAGCGGGCCTACTCGATGGGCTCGTCGGTGGGACCCGGACCCGTCCATGATCGACCCCGTCCGGGAGGTCCCCGGTGGGCTGTTCTCCTCCTGCCGGTTGGGTTCCGAGCCGGCCAGCCTCTCGAGCTACCTGGCCTTTGGGCCGGTTCAGTCGGAGAAACCTCGTCGCCAGACCGGTGCTGCTGGCCAAGGCGGGCAGCGGGCCGCCCGGCTCGGCGCCCGGTGGGCGAGGAGTTCGCCGAGCGAGCCGTGGAGATAGACCCGGTCGCCCCGGATTCGTCCATGACCGTCGCCGAGGCGGCCAAGGCCATGGCGTCGTTGCTCAACGGCCCCCCCCACGAACGAGTGGCTCGATGACGACTGGCACTGAGCGCACGCCGGCCGGGCCGGCTGGCTCCTGGAGGAGGCGTCCGGCGGGAGTGCCCGCCGGGGTGCCGCCGCCGTCGGTGCCGTTGGCCTTTTTGGCCGCGGCAGCAGCCGGGCTGATGGCCTGCGGCGGCGCCTGGATCTGGGCGCGGGGCGTGGCCGCCATACAGCCCACCGCCGACCCGGTCGTCGCCGCGGTGCACTTCGGGGTGCTGGCCGCCTTGGCGACGGGGATCCTCGGCGCCACCCACCAGTTCACCCCGGTCATCACCGGCAAACCGCTTCGCTCGTTGCGACTTGCCCGAGCAACGTTCATGGCCTGGCTGGCGGCGTCGTGGATGCTGCCGCTCGGGGTCGCCACCGAACAGGTCGGCGTGACCTCGGCCGGTGGCGCTCTGGCGGGTGTGGCCGTCGTGCTGCTCGCCGTCAACCTCAGCGCGCCCCTGTCGGTGCGGGGGAGGGGGGCGCCGGTGACCGCGCTGCGCTTCGCTGCCGGTGGTGCGGTGCTGACTAGCTTTCTCGGCGTCGCCTTCGTCGGTGACCGCCAGGGGAACTGGTTCACGCTCTCCGGCCATGTCGACCTGGCGATGGGCGTGATCGGCCTGTTCGGCTGGCTCGGGGTCACCTACGTCGGCGTCGCCGAGAAGCTGTGGCCGATGTTCATGTTGGCGCACCTCCCTGCCCGACGCCGCGCCGGGACCGTCGCGGTGTGGGCCGTCCCGGTTGGGGCAGCAGCCCTAGCTGGAGGGCTGGCCTTCGAGATGGCCAGCGTGGCGTGGGCCGGGGCGACGATCCTTGCCGCCGGCCTCGGCGCCCACCTCACCTCGCTGGGGAGCCATATCCGGCATCGCCGCCGGAAGGCCGACCTGCACCTCGTGTTCGTGGTGACCTCGGCGGTCTGGCTCTTTGTCGGCACCGGCCTCGCCCTGGCCGCCGTCTTGGTGTTCCCGCATCACAGCGGCCAGGGAGTGGCGTTGGTGGCGGCAGCCATGGCCGCGGTGGGCGGCTGGCTGCTCGAGGCCTTGGTGGGCCACGCCCACAAGGTCGTGCCGTTCATCGCGTGGACCGCGCTTCGGGCCCGCGGGGTGGTCAGCGGGCCGTCGGGCCGGCAACTCATGTTTGCCGACCTTTACAACCACACCTGGGCCGCCGTTTCCTACGGGACGGTCACCGCCGGGATCGCGGCACTGTGTGCGGGCCTCGGGGCGTCGGCGCCGGCGGCGACTTTGGCCGGCGGCGCCCTCCTCGGGGTGACCGGGGCCGTTGTGGCCGCCAACCTGTCGGTGGTGCCCGGCCGGTGCCTCGCCAGCCGAGCGGTGCAGGCCAGCGCCGCGCTCTCCGGCGGGGAGGGCAGGCGGCGACGTGACCGATCCTGACCATGCCGGGCCGGGGCATCGAGATTGAACTTCCCGGTCGAGCCAGCCGCCCTTCGGTGCCGAGCAAGGTGCCGAGGGACAGGGGGGCAGCCGGCCGTGCCGCTCCGGAGCGTCAGCCGGGCGCGTAGCCGGACCGTCGCCGGGCCCGAACCCCGATGCAGCTGCCCAGTGGGCCCGGCCGGCTCAGATCAATCAGATCAGAGGAGCGGCACGCAGTCCGAGCCGCAGGCGCTCGCCGGCAAAACCGGCGCACCCCGGCGATGGAGGACCACTCTCGTGGGAGCGACTCCGATCAGGTCGCCGGCCCCGCTCGAGGTGCTGGCGAGCCCATCGACGATGAGGCTGTAGCCGCCTGGCTCGGCGGGGGGCCACAGTACCGTCACCTGCCGGTGCCCGCTGGCGACCGAGCCTGTCCAGCTGCCCGGTGCCGGCACGATCAGCCGCCCCTCCGCAGGGTCCCAATCCACGGCGACCACGGCGCAGTGGGGGCGGTGCTGCTCAGTTACCGTCATCAGGTACGGCTCGGTGTTGAACTTCGCGGCTTCGGTACGCAACCAGTCCAGGCTCTGGGGCGCCACGCCCACCGATGGTACCGTGCCGTCCACCATCCAGACGACGGTTCCGGCGCTGCCGGGCGCCCGTGGTGCGTGGCGCGACTCGCCGATGGAGACGCCCGAGAGGCTGGACCTTCCCCCCACCTCGAATGCTCCCGGGATCGACGTCTCCTCGGGTAGCTGGTCAGTGGACAAGGCGAGCCTCCAGGTGGATCTTGGTGGCGGCGAGGGCCTTCGACACCGGACAGCCAGCCCTGGCCTTCTCGGCTTCCGCCAAGAAGGTGTCCTCGGCGATACCGGCCACGGCGGCCTCGGTGTGGAGCTCGATCGAGGGGATCGAGAAGCCCTCGGCCACCTTCTCGATGAGGACGCTGGCCGTGGTGTCAATACGGGCCGGGGGGTACCCGAGATTGGTGAGCCCGAGCGACAACGCCATGGTGAAGCACCCCGCCGCCGCCGCACCGAGCAACTCCTCGGGGTTCGTGCCCGCCTCGGTCTCGAAACGTGAGCCAAACGAGTACGGGGCGTCGAGCCGGCCGCTTTCGATCGAGATCGTCCCGTGACCGCTCTGCAGCGATCCCTCCCAGGCAGCCTTCGCGGTCCTCGCTGGCATCTCTGCTCCTTTCGCTCCTCAGTTCTGCTGTGCCGCTTGTTGCTGCACGGTGCCCGCTCAACTCCCGGGGCCGAAGTCGGTGCCAGCTGTCGGTTGGAAAGGCCGTAGGCTCCTCGCACCCGCCAACTCGGCGACCTCGCTGCGGGCAGTGCCGGCCGGGCCGGCGATGGCGCCGCTCCTGGCGCTGGTCACCGCGCGCCCTCCGCCGGTCGCCCGATGCGCACCCGCCAGACCGCTGGCCCCGCCTCCAGGACGTCCCAGGTGAAGCACCCGGCGTGCTCGGCCTCGAATTGGTAGTGCAGGGGCTTCGGGTCGTGGTCGTTGACGAGCACAAAACCGGTGCCGGGGTGGAGGGTTCCGTAGGCAGCGAAGATCGAGTCGTGGCGCTGTGCTGGCGCCATGTACCGCACGTCAAGAGCCGAGTCTCCCCCGGGTTCCCCGGCGCGGGTGCCGGAAGAGAAGGCCAGCGGCTCGGCGGTCACCGAGCGGACGAGGCGGTGCAGCGCCACAGTCACCCGCATGGCGAGGTCCGGCCTCGGCACCCGCAGCGCCGCCCACGCCTGGGCCACAAGCCGGCACGCCCTTTCCCCATGGCCCGCTTCGCCCAGCCCGTCGGCGGCGTCGAGAAGCAGCCTGAGCAACACCGACTCGACATCGAGGGCTGCGGCGTCATCTTGGATGCACGAGCCATGCTGAGCGGCTTCGGTGAGGCGTTGCATCTGGGCGAGCAACTGGGCGAGATCGACCGACTCGTCGGCCTGCAGTGTCAGCAGCAACAACTCGTTCTCCTTGGCGACATGGGCCGCGAACAGCGTGCCGATCTCCTCGGCCGCGCCAGCAGCAACCGGGGCGTCCGAGGTGCGGGCCAGGCCTTCGAGCTGCGCTGCCAGCTGCCGGTGCTCGTCGGTCATCTCGGCGACGGTCGCCGCCAGCTCGGTTCGGGTGCTGGCCGCCTGGTAGAGGGTGTGCTCCTCGGCGAGGGCGTGGGGCAGCACCTCGTCGGCGATGTAGGCCACCAGCTCGGCCACCGCTGGCTCGTGGGGGGTCTGGCCTGCGACGGCTGACCGCAGGGCGCCGACCCGCCTCGCCACCTCGTCGCCGAGGGTGCGGTGATGAGCCAGCATCGCCTCGAAGGCTTCGTTCTTGGTGATCGTCACGGCGTTTCGCTCCTCTTGGTTTGGCGGTTGGGGGTTGGGGACCTCTATATTTCTAGTATAGGCCAGAAATATCGAGAACGAGAACCACATGGTCTCCTGCGCTCACGTGGCCGGCGGCGGGTAGATCGGCAGGTGAGGTCGAGCAGGTTGGCATCGAGCACCCGCGGGCAGCGATCGAGCTTCGCCGCGCCGGGTCCTCGACGGCATTTCCCAGGTTGCCTTCTTCCGGGCTGTTGGCCGGCGCTAAGCGATCCTCGGGGCCGCCCTCGGTGCTGGTAGCCGTCGGGTGAGCCCAAGCTGGAGCGGCCGCCGCCATCACCGGCTGGGCATGGAACCCGAGCGACACAGGCAGTCACCGCCGCTCTTGCACAGCCGCAGGCCCTCACCCCGCGTAGGGCCCCGGGAAAGCGTCAGGTGCTCGACGGCAGCCGGTTCGGGCGAGCTGATCTGAGTCAGACGGCTCGCAGGTGGCTGTGTCCCGGACACGACAGTCGCTGGGCCGATCGCCGGACCCTCTTCCGGTCTCAGGGGGCCCAGCCGCGGTGGCAGCTGCCGACCGTTGATCGGAGCCCGACCGCAAAGCGGTTCCAGCCGTTGACTGGCTACGACGGCCAGAATGAACACGGCGGTCTCCCCGGGGCTGAACTCGGCTGCTACCTGCCCGTTGACGTCATCGGACGGCCCTGAGCTCGCCAAACCAGCTCGAGCAACTCGGCCTCGAGGGAACTTGCGTGCACCGCCTTCTCGAGCTCACCCGTGGCCCTGATCGCGTCGGGGTAGACGCTGCAGTAGTCGCCTCGCATCTCCATGCTCCTCCTCCTTTGCCCGGATCGGCCCGAGCCCCGGCCCCTCCGGTTCGCAATGGCTCTCCGCCATCTCAGTGGTCCAGAGCCGCGAATCGGGCGGCGAGAGAGGCCAGGTACTGGTGCTGGGCTCCAGACCGAGGAACGGTCGGCTCCTGTCGGGGCTGCGCTCCGATCCGGGAGGATGCTTCCTCCCGGACCACGACTGGCTGACCGAGCCGGGCGAGGGCCTTCCCAGCTGCCGGTCGGCGCTCGCCAGGGCAGCGACCCTCGGTGACCAGCCAGGTTGACCCAGCCGAGCCCCAGCTCGTGGCTCTTGGAGGCCCGAGCACGCCTGCAGGTGGCTGCGCGAGGCGCGCGGCCAGCGGGGACCCTCACCTCGGCGGCGCCCGGGTCTGTGCGCGATGACGAGCACGCCCGGGCGGAGTTCTTCTCCGACGGGCGTGGCCTGCCGCCCATGACGCCGAGCCGGCAACAGGGCTGCTGGGGGCCGGACCGGTCGCTGTGCACTACCTGCGCAGCGTCGCCGACGCCATCCGCGAAAACGATCAGTCCCCTCTACCCAGGTGGTTGTCGTCGGTGTGGAGTGGATCGACCCCGAGGTGGCCCGCCACGACTAGGTACGCCACCTCGGGGCAGGGCCGGCCTCGTCCTCGACAACGGCATCGCGGTCGACGAGCACCACCGGACGGGGCTCCCCGGGATCTGCGCCGCGGGGCCAAGGCCTTCCATCCCGGCTACCGAAGCAGCATCGCTTGGAACTGGTCCGCGGTGCTCAACCAGGGCCAGCCGCCGCCCCAAGGCGTGGCCACCTGGCGGCCTACGACCGGATCCCCTACTTCGCCGACCAGTACGACCTCGGGATGAGGTACCGCGGCCAGGTGCTGGCTTTCGACCAAGGCGGATCCCGCCGGGTAACCCGTGAGCGGGACTTCATCGGCGCTGGACTCCGTCACGGCCAGGTTGGCCCGCCATGAACGCGAGACCGACGACGCTATCGAGGCACTGCTGCACCGTTGACGACCCGTCGACCCTGCCGGCCGGGTTGACCCCGGCGTCGAGCTCTCCAACTAGCCGCTGGTCAACAGCTGAACCGAAACCGCCCCGGACCGACGGTCAAGCCCTATCGCCTGCGTCGGTCCCCGTGCCAGCGGTCGGCTCTTGACGACAATCAGGACGATGGCCCTCGGTTTCTACTGCGCCACACTCCGGGCAGACAAGGTGAGCCCAGCAGGCGGGGTCACCGCCTCCGGCAGGTTCTGTCCGCTGTTCCGTCACAACCCTTGACGGCCTCTCTTGGCGTGCGCCGAGGTGAGGGTACTCCGGCGGCCTACCCCAATCTGACCTTCGACGGGCCAGTTTGTGCCGATCGCTGACCGGAGAGCTGCCATCTCCAGAATGGGCACCGCCACCGGCTTCGCCTGGCGGTTGCTGAGCAGGCGGCTCGGGGTGGACCGAGCGGCGCCTGGCGAGGTGTTGTACGTGTTTGGCGCGCCTCGGCACGGCGCGGGCGAGGAGACCGGATGCGACCCCACCCACGGGTGCCCCCACGATCGGGACACCGAGGTCTAGTAGTCGCCTGGTCAGCGCGGTCGACGGCATTACTAAGTCTTCTCGGTCGGCCAGACCGCCGCGAGGGGCCCGGGGGCAGGCCCCCGCAGCCGAGTCCTCACGGACTCTCAGGCAAGGGCTCCCGCCTCCGCCTTCTCACGCCGTACGACGAGGCGGCAACCTGCCCGGTGCGGGTCCTTGGCTATCAGCCGTTCCACCTCGAGGCCGCCGAGCCCCTCGGCCAGGCCTTCGGCCAGACCCAGGTGCAGCTGGCAGACGGTGTCAGGGCTCGAATCGGCCACGTCGGCGAACGGGCAGCGCCCGAGGACGAACTCGATCCGCCGGCCCCGCTCGATGCGGGTCGGGCGAAACCCCCGGCGTGCGACCTCGGCCTCGAGCAGGTCAACCCGCTCCCCGCTGCCGGCGAACTCGGCGGCCCGGCGATGCCCGTCCTGGCGGCCCACCTGACGGGGGTCCTGCCCACGGCGGATTGCGTCGCTCAGCAAGCTTGCCAGCCAGGCGTAGGGGCCAGGGGTGCCCCACCGGCCAGCTGCCTCGGGGTGTAGGCGGTACAACAGCCGAGGTCGCCCCGGCCGGGAACGATCCTCGATCTCTTCCAGCACCAGGCCCACGTCCTTCAGCACCGCCAGGTGCTGGCGCACGGCGTTGTGGTTCAGCCGCACGAACGCGGTGAGCTCGGCCACGTCGACCAGGCCGGGCGCGTCGGCGATGTAGCGGAACAGCCGGTGTCGGGTGGGGTCGCCGAGAGCTCGGGCCTCCCGTTGCAACTCGTCGTCGGCCACGTCGCGGTCCGTCAACGCCAGATCCTCTCGTTCGTTCAATATTCTACTCTACACCGGAACAACCGGTCGCCTCGCCATCTCCCTCGGCCCGCCGCCCGGCGGTCTCGCCGAGTTCGCTTAGGGCATGGCTGCTCGGGCTTGCGGAGCGCCAGGGCTTCCGCCTCACGGTCGCCGCCCCCACGTCATCGCCTTGTCGCGGGCAGTCGCGCGGCTGCCGGGCGTCCGCCAGAACCGTGCCCCCACCCGGGGCCTCAAAGGCTTCGACATCCCGATCCCCTGAAACCGGGACCTGGTCGACCTGCTGGCCACCCAGGCCGCATCTGCTCCTCGAGCGACGCCCAGAGTTGTCGGCTCGATGCACTCGCACAGGGTCGCCCGCACCGTCACCCGCATCGAGGCGACCCTACTGGTTTGCTACAAGCTGTACCTGGTCTCCCGGCCGGCGCTACGGCACGGGAGTCACGGCGAGACCCGTCTGTCGAAGCGCTCGATGGCGGCGCGCATCAGCGATCGGCATAACCGTGTCAAGAGTCTTCAACGCCAAGTGGGTCTAGCCATACAGCAAGATCAGCGGAGGACCCACAACGAGCGCGGCCGCCGCGGCGTAGACCAGCGCGGTGACAGGCCAACCCAGCGTGCGAGTGGTCGCAGCCAGACGGTCGGCGCGGGCGCCCAGTTGCCGGCCGAGGTCGATACCCGCAGGCCCGGTGACAGCGGACTGCTCGCCGGCGAGCCGGCGCAGTGCGTTACGCAAGTCCTCGGGCCCGCAGCGCTGTAGTGCGGCGTCGTCGGCGAGCATCTCGACCAATGCGCCCACGGCGGCGACAGCCCGGGCAGCGGTCGGCAGGAACGGGAAGGTTCGCGCCCAGGCGACGAAGGGCTGTACGACCAGGTCGTGACGCCCTCTGGCGTGTGCCAGCTCGTGCGCGAGCACGGCGTCGAGCTCTCCGGTCGTCAACGCAGCAAGCGCCCCGCTGCTGAGGACGACTCGCGGTCGCAACCCGGGCAGGCAGTAGGCGACGGCCTGCGGGTGGTCGACGAGTCGGACCCGCAAGCCGCCCCGGGCCACGACGGGCGGTCCGACCCGAAGCGCGTCGCCGATCGCGTCGAGGCGCCGCCGGTGCTCCCTGCGGGCCCGCAACACCCGCGCGGCCGACGCGGCGGTGCTAACCACCAGCCAGGTGCCGACAGATACGGTCACCGCAACACCGAGCCACCCCGACACCCCCAGCTGCGACCAGTGCGACGGGACGTCGATCAGCCCGGGCAACCAACGGTTGCCGACGCTGGCCGCGGCAAGGGTCAGGCCGGCGGTGAGGACGCCGAGACCGCCGGCCAGGCCGACGGCCTGCCACAAGAACAACGCTGCGCGTGGGGACCGAGCCGTCCACTGGGCATCGGCCAGCGCCGCCGAGGCGGGACCGGCCAGCAGGATCGTCAGGCAGGCGAGGCCGACAGCCTCGACCGGGAGGAGCACGTCACTGGGGCGGGCGCGGACGACGCAACACGCGACGCAGGTGCGCGGTGTCGGTGTCGGTCACGCCGCCCAGGAACCGGTTTAGGGCGGCGCCGCGGTCCGGCGCCTGCCCCAACGCATCGAGCATGACCTCGGCGATGTAGTCCTCGCGACTCACCGCCGGGTGGTACACGTGAGGGCGCGCGGCCTCGTCCCGGGTTACCAGATGTTTGCGCCGCAACCGGTCCAGAACTGTCAGTACGGTTGTCATCGCCAGGTTCCGGCCGGGCAGCGCAGTGATCACATCGCGGGCAGTGATGCCGTCCGGGTGTTCCCACAGCGTGCGTTGAATCGCCCGTTCCAGCTCTCCTCGGCCGGTCATTCCGCACGCTCCTCGGGTTCGACGTCGACACGGCCAGTCTACAGCTTGTAGAAGGCATAGCGATCGATCTGCTCTACGATGTGTAGAGTACTCTACGTGTTGTCGAATCGAACGGCCCGCGACAAGGGGTCGACTGGAGGGAGCGGCATCGTGACCCAGCTATCGGAGTACAAGTCCAGCCCGCCCCTGGCGAGCTTTCGGAGCGAACTGTCCCGGGGCCAGGACCGCATCGAACCGTCCACCTGGGCCGGGGCGATCCCCCCCGAGCACGCGATCGCGCCCCGGATACGCATTGGCCGGGACCGATGGTTCAACATCCTGTGGCTGCTCCCGATCGGCTTCGTGGCTGCGATCGTGCCTATCGCGGTGGCACAGGGGATACGCACCATGCCGTCGGTGCAGCACTTCATCGCCAGCTTCCCCGGTACGGCGACACCCGCGCAGGCAGCCGAACACACCGGCATGCCGTGGTGGGTGAACCTGCAGCACTTCGTGAACCTGCTGTTCATGATGTTCATCATCCGGTCCGGGTGGCAGATCCTCGTCGATCACCCGCGGTTGTACTGGACCCGGCACTCCCGCCCCGGCAATGAGTGGATGCGGGTGCGCCCGAAGTCCCCGGACGATCCGCTGTGGACGGCCAAGCAGGACTCCGTAGACCTGCCCAAGCACATCGGCCTGCCCGGGGTCCGGCACACCATCGGGCTGGCCCGCTGGTGGCACTTCACCGTCGACCTGGGCTGGCTGGTCAACGGTGTCATCTTCTACATCCTCATCTTCGCCACGCCACAGTGGCACCGGCTCGTGCCGACCAGCTGGAGGGTGTTCCCCGACGCGTTGTCGGTCATGGTCCAGTACATGTCGCTGAACTTCCCCGCCAACCACGGCTGGCAGGCCTACAACGGCTTGCAACTGCTGGCCTACTTCATCACCGTGTTCATCGCCGCACCACTGGCGTTGATCACCGGGCTAGGCATGTCACCGGCCCTGTCGACCCGGTTCCACCGGTTCAGCAAGCTGTTCAGCATTCAACTGGCCCGCTCGATCCATGCGCTGGTCATGGTGTGGTTCGTGTTCTTCATCGTCGTGCACGTGACGATGGTGTTCGTCACCGGCGCCCGGTTGAACCTCAACGCTATGTTCGCCGCCCGCGACAGCCACAGTTGGTTCGGTGTCGGCATCTTTGCGATCGGCATCGCGGTCGTGCTCGCCGCCTGGTTCGCGGCCAGCCCGTTCACCCTGCGCCACCCGCGCGTCGTGCAGCGTGTCGGCGACGCAGTGGCCGGCCCGTTCCAGCGCCGTTTCGAGAAGGTGCACCTCAGCCCGCACCAGTACACCGAGGCCGACATCTCCGACTACTTCTGGTACAACGGCACCTTCCCCGACTCGGATGAGTACACGGCACTCATGGCAGGCGACTTCGTCGACTACCGGCTGCGGATCAACGGCCTGGTCGACAATCCGGTCGAGCTCAGCCTGGAACAACTACGGGCACTGCCGCACCACGAGCAGATCACCCAGCACTACTGCATCCAGGGCTGGTCCGGCGTGGCCAAGTGGGGCGGCGTCTCGATGAGCACCATCCTGGACCTGGTCAAACCCCGCCCCGAGGCGAGGTGGGTCTTGTTCTACTCCATCGCCGATGGCTCCGACGGCGGCATCTACTACGACGCGCACCCGATCGAGCAAATGCACGGCGCCCTGGCGATGCTCGCCTACGAGTTCAACGGCGAAGCGCTCACCTACGGCCACGGAGCCCCGTTGCGGCTGCGCAATGAGATCCAACTCGGCTTCAAACAGGTGAAGTGGATCAAGGGGATCGAGTTTGTCGAGCACTTCAGCGAGGTCGGCAGCGGGTACGGCGGCTACAACGAGGACCACGAATACTTCGGGTACAGCCAATCCATCTGACCCATCCGACGCGCCGCCCGCACCGGCCCGTGGGTACGGCGATCTAAAAACCGGCGCTGCGCGTCCCCGACGTCCAACTCAGGAGGTATTCGCAGAGTTTCCCGGTCTTTGACCGCCGCCCGGGAGGGGGCTTCGACGACGGCACGGGAACCACCACCAGCTCGCTCGGCATCGCTTCGATCGCCCCAGTAACCCATGCCTTCGCGCAAAGCTTGACTCCTCGAGCCCCAGTAGCAGTCCGCTTATCCAGCGGCTGAGGACGGCGCCAGGATCCCCGGGCCGCCCCGCTTCTTAAGCCTGGCCCCGCTCGATGTGTCGCACTTCTGCGATTGGGTAGGGCCCAAGAAGAGATACTCCCCCGAGCGACCGACTCGGGTTCCGGACCGATCTCCGGTGGATGAAGGAATGGGCCGGAGAAGAGAGGAGGGTCCCATGATCCAGGTTTCAGAGAGGGCGACGAGTGTCCTCAACGAACTCCGGGAGGCACAGGACATTCCGGGGACCTATGGCGTTCGGTTCTATCAGCAGGTGGACGAGGACGGCTCCGCCGCCGTGGCCATTTCCCTTGCGCAGGCCCCGGCGCAGGGCGACCAGGTCGTGATGGAGCGGGAGCTTCCCGTCTTCGTCGCCCCCGATGTGGCGGCTGAGATTAGCGAAGCTGTGCTGGACGTCGAGGGCGAGGCTCCGAGGCAGCGCTTCGTCATCCTGACGCCCTCGGCATAGGGCCAAGGCAAGCCCGGATGCTACGTCGTCCAGGCGCTCGGCCAGGGCCTGGCGCGTTTGTCCTACCTGGACGAGGCCGGAGGCCTCCATCAACGTCCTCCCCGGCGTTGTTCAGGACGGGTGTCAGCGTGAGGGGGCGCCTGGAGCGACACTGCGCCGGCGCGGTGCGCTGGTTGGTGGAGTCTCCGGCCTCGGCACCGCCCGCCTCGCGCGCTCTCGGCCTGGCGGCTTGATCGGGCGCCCTGGGCGGCGATTGGCCTCACCCTGGCCCTGATAACGCCGCCCCTCGATGTTGCTGTCCTGGTCGGGCAGCCGGCCGCACATGACTTCGGGTTCCACCCGGGAGCTCATTGGGCTCACGGCGATCTGGCCCGTACCCGGACCCCACACCACGACCGGCGCTGGGTGATCAACGCCGTTGCCCTCCGTCGTCCTCCGACCTTGGGACAAGGCCGCCGAAGCCGATGATCGCCGGACTACGCAAAAGATCTCCCCAGCCCAGTCTCAAGCTCGCGCATCATCACCTGCGCCGCCATCCAGGAGGAGAAGACGTGGACCTCCCCGGGCTCGGGCGGCGTGTACCAGGACCAGGGGCTGAAAAACTGGGGTAAAGGCCTGCCGGCGGGGATGTACTCGTGGTTGGTCCAGGTCACCCTGTACGAGCCCTGTTTCCTGGACCCGGGGAAGTCCATGCCGATCGGCGTGACGGCCGGCACGGAGTTCACGGTGGGCCTCCTGCCGACCCGGTAACGGCCGTTGCCGCGCCTGGCGAAGCGTGCGGAGCTCGGGCGGACGTGATCACGGTTTTTCCGGCCGACCGCCGGTGCGTGCCGACGCCTGTCCCGGCGTCACAGGCATTGGAGAATCATCCACCGGGTGTACCGCCATGCCTCCTCCGTGCCCGGGTTTGAGCGGCGGGGGCTCCAGCCTGGGTTGGTAGGATCCTCGACCGCATGACGACGACGGTCTATACGGACGGGGCCTGCATCGGGAATCCCGGTCCGGGCGGTTGGGCGTGGGCGATCCAAGACGGAGCGTACGCCAGCGGCGCCGCCCCCAACACGACGAATCAGCGGATGGAGCTGACAGCCAGCCTCGAAGCGATCCGGGCCATCGAAGGTCCCCTCCTCGTCATCAGTGATTCAAAGTACGTGGTCGACTGTTTCGGTCAGCGCTGGTACGACGGGTGGGAGCGCAGAGGCTGGACCACAGCGGGGAAGAAGCCGGTGGTCAATCAGGACCTCTGGCGGCCCCTGATTGCGGAGTTCCACCGCCGGAAGGGCCAGGTGCGCTTTACGTGGGTGAAGGGCCACGCCGGCAACGCCATGAACGATGTCGTCGATCGTCTGGCCACCGAAGCCGCCGCGACCCAGGTCGGCCGGTCGGGCAGCGAGCCGCCGACCTCTCTGGGTCTGCCCGACCTTCCTCGCAGTCACCTCGGCCCATCCTCCAAGGTGGCCCTTCCCGAAGGGTGGAGGGTCGTTGTCCTCGGCCATCGCCCGCCGGAACTGGGCGGCTACGACCCGACGAACCCGGTGGCCGCAGACGTTCGGCGACGGCTCGTCGACATCATCGGCGGGCTCGCGGCCATCCACCCCGACGTGCTCGTGGTCACCGGTCTCGGGCTCGGGGCCGAGCAGCTGGGCGCCGAGGCGGCCCTCGAAGCCGGCGTTCCCTACGCCGCCGTGCTCGCCTACCCCGACCCGGAGGCCCTGTGGCCGGCCGCGTCTCGGGCGATGTATTCCGACCTGGTCGCAGCGGCGCGAGCCACCGTCGTGCTCTCGCCCAAGAAGCCGGCCTCGAAGCAGGAGGCGGGCATGGGGATCGGGCGACGCAACGACTGGCTCATCGAGCGCGCCGATGCCGCGGTGGTCGTGTGGGACGGAAGGGATTCCCGCTTGGGCGCGACGGTCGCTGCGCTGCACCGCCTGGATCCCGGCGATCTCTGGATCGTCGAGCCGTAGTAGCGGGCGCAATGAGGAGATGCGGTCGTCTCCATCGCCGGAGTCAGGAAGGCCCATGATCCTCCCGAAGATCCGGGACCCTCGCTTCGTGACGATCCGCCGCGGAGGCAGCCTCACCGATGCCGACCATCATCTCCTCGCCCTGTGGGCGGCATCGTGCGCGGAGCACGTCGTTGACCTCTTTGAGCTGGCTCGGCCGGGCGATGCCCGCCCGCGTCAGGCGATCGAGCACGCCCGGGCCTGGGCGCGGGGCGAGGTCACGATGACCCAGGCCCGGGCGGCGGGTGGCCATGCGATGGGAGCGGCACGGGACCTGCGCGGAGCGCCGCGGCATGCCGCCTACGCTGCGGGTCAGGCCGGCGCCGTCGCCCACGTCGCCGCGCACGAGCTCGGTGCGGCCGCCTACGCGATCAAGGCCGCACGCGCTGCTGCGCCGGAAGGTGAGGCCGAAGCAGCCGGGCGACTCGAGTGCCAGTGGCAGCGTGACCAGCTCCCGGAGGCGATTCGCGAGCTCGTCCTTGACGACCAGCGGTTGCGCAACGACATCTGCTGGTCGGCGTTTGACTGCTGAGGGCAAAACGCATAGCGTGACCTGAGTGGGCTCGCAAACCGGGGAAGGACCGTGTTTCTTCCCCTTCGGTCAACCCGTCCGCAGGGTCGAGCAGGCGGATCGCTCGCCCAAGCGGGCATTCGTTTTGGGTGTCTACGCCAGCGCGGTCCATGCCCGGTGGACCCGGGAGGGCAGGCAGTTGGTTTCGGCGCTCGCAGTTGCGAGCGAGCCGACCATGTTCTGGCAAGGAGACCGCGCAGAGGCGGAGGCGGTCATTGCTTCGGTCGATGTGCCGCCAGGCTGTGGCAGCTTGGAGTCTGCTGGGGACAGGTTCAATGGCCCCAGCGGCAGGGCGCTCGACGACCGGTACCTGACCCCGCTGGGCCTGCGGCGCCCCGACGTCTGGCTCTGCGATCTGCTGCCTGAGGCGCGGGCGAACCCGGGCCAGCGTGCAGCGGTCGAGAGAGTGTTCCCTTTGCTGGGCCTGCCCCTGCCCACCTTGTGTCCCGTTCCCGCCGCCGGGCGATTCGCCGACGATGAGCGTCGCGGCGAGATCTTGGAGGAGTTCCTGACTTCGCAGGCAGAGGTGCTGGTGACCCTGGGCGATATCCCGCTGCGGGAGTTCGTGCACCACCACACCGGCGAGGCTCCCACGCTCGCGGAGCACGCCCGGAATGGCTACGGCGTCCCGAGGACGATCTCCCTGGGCGGCCAGAAATGTCAGCTGGTGGCGCTGGCCCATCCCCGGCAGGCGGCCAGGCTCGGCTCATCCTCGTCGAAATGGGGCGCATTGCACGAGACCTGGGTGAACGCCCAGTAGGGACCCGGCCCCCGTTCGGATCTCAGCTGAGCTGGGGTCCGCGGTCGCCGACAGTCTGCGCCGACATGGTGGCCGCCTGCCGCGGCCGGCGGCGACTCGACGACCTCCCGGTCGCATCGCCCAGTCGCTCGCCCGCCTCCAGTCGGTCGAGTCGGGCGGTGATCGTTCCCACCACTCGATCGCTCGCCCATCCGGAAACCACGGGAGGCGGGAGCTCGGCAATACCGGCACGGAGCTGCTCCACCAAGCGGTCCAGGCCGTGCGCCGCCGCCGGGGCGGGGATGCCCATCGCTCTGGCCTCGTCGAGCAGTGCATGGCGGTCCACCTGCATGAGCGATGACGCCGTTGCGATCGGCATCCCCATGCGCCCGCTCAGGTCGGGGTAGGCGAGGGTGCACAGCGAGTCGTAGAGGGGAGCCAGCGAGACGGATCCTTCGGTGAGAAGGAGTGAGTAGTTCTTGCCGTGGCCATCCTCGTCTCCGACGAGTGCCCGGAAGGCGATCTGCCGGAACAGGGTTTCGATGGCTAGGATCGGATCGTCCGCAAACCGGCGGAGCAGCCGGGCCGCCCGTTCCGAAGGCCGACCCAGGTGGTATTTGTCGCGGGGTCCTTCGGCCAGCGCCTGGCAGAGGTCCTCCTGGTGGAGGCGCTCGACGCGGTCGCCGACCACCACGCGGTCGTAGCGTTCGACGACCAGCACCTGCCTGCCGTCTATGTCCTCCAGCCAGCTGGCGCTCGGTGTCAGGGCGCAGGCCCGGGCAAGCGCCATGACCAACGCCTCATTGCGGGCGCTGTCCGGCCAACGGTCCGTCGGCTTCAGGATGTGAGTGGACGCCGCGCCTCCAGAAGGCTGGTACCAGTCGTCGCCCAAGCGGGCCAGGAGCAGCTTGGGCTGGGCGCCGGCGAGCGACATGCGGATGTTCCGGCTCGGGTCAACCCCCAGCGGGTGGGTGGGGAGATTCCGGATCAGGCCGGCGAGAGATCGATCGTCCAATGGGTGGTAGTCGCCAGCGTGGATCACGTCCTCCCCTGAAGGGGCGCAGGAGACTGCCCCAGCACACTCCCGCCCGTATTCGGCGAGTAGCGCAACGACGTCCCCCGGCTCGGCCGGGGCTCCCTCCTGCACGCGCACCGTGCGCACGGAGGCAGCCATCTGTTCAAGCGCTTGGCCTTCGGGCAGCAATCCCTCAAGGAACGCTCGGGCCGCGCCCGGCGACGACGGTCCCGGCGTCGGGAGCGAGCAGGAGAGCAGGGCGACCTCGTTCCCGACCTGCGCCGAGACCGATTCGTCGTAGCGGATGGCCACCTTCCGGCCGCGGTCGCGCTCGGTGACGGTGGCGACCCGCCGATCGCCGAGCCACAGGTCGAGCTCGGTCAACGCTGCCGGGGCCGCACGGCCAGTTCGAGCCCGAGGATCGAAAGCGTGTCGAACACGAGTTGGAGCGCCCGGGTCTCCCTTCCCCCCTCCAGCCCGACCATCGACTGCCGTGTCGCCGCCACGCGTTCAGCCAGCTCCGCTTGCGTGAGGCCCTCCCCCCTCCGGGCTCGACGGATCGCCCGCCCCAGGGCCTGGGGTGTGCGTACCGGGGTCCACTCACTCCCTGATGTCACCATAAGATGACATTACCACGGGCCAGGCGGGTTGTCAGGAAATTATGACATCGGGTTCCCCAGTTGGGATGTCACAGAATCGTGATGTTTTATGGCCGGCCGGGTGTCTGCGGGTCACGCCAGACGCGATGGGAGCCTGGCGGGTGGGGGAGTCTCGACAACCGGTTGAGGTTCTGCCGGTCTCCAAGGCTGGCATGATCAGGCGGCATGGCCCGCACCGTCACCCTCCGCCCCTGGCAGAAGACCGCCCTCGAGCGCTTCGCCGCGTGCGGCGCGGCCGACTTCCTGGCCGTGGCCACGCCCGGAGCGGGCAAGACCACCTTCGCCCTCACCGCTGCCCGCCAGGCCCTGGCCGGTGACGCCGGTCGGCGCCTGGTCGTGGTGGTCCCCACCGCCCACCTGAAGGCGCAGTGGGCCCGGGCGGCCAATGGCTTCGACCTGCACCTCGACCCGGAATGGTCAGCGGCCAACGGTGCCCTGCCCTCCGACATGCACGGCATCGTGACGACCTACCAGCAGGTGGCGACCTCGGCCGAGGTGCTGCGCGGCCTGGCTGCCGATGCTTTCGTCATCTTCGACGAGCTCCACCACGCCGCCGACGACCGTGCCTGGGGTGGCGCTGTGCGCACGGCCTTCGAAGGGGCGACCCGCCGCCTCGCCCTTTCCGGCACCCCGTTCCGTTCCGACGTGCAGGCCATCCCCTTCGTCCGCTATGACGCCGAGGAGGCGGTCCCCGACTACGAGTACGGCTACGCCGACGCCCTGCGTGACGGGCGGGTGGTGCGCCCGGTCTACTTCCCTCGCATCGACGGGATGATGGAGTGGACCGCCCCCGACGGCACCTACCACACCCACGGCTTCGACGACCCCCTCGACGCCGCCCGCTCCGGCCAGCGCCTGCGCACCGCCTACTCCCTCGACGGTGAATGGCTGCCCCACGTGCTGCGCCAGGCCCACGAGCAGCTCCTGGCCATCCGCCGCCACCAGCCGGCCGCCGGCGGCCTCGTCATTGCCACGGACCAGGAGCACGCCCGGGGGATCGCCTCGATCCTCTGGGACCGGCTCCGGATCCGGGCGGTGATCGCCACCTCGGACGACCCCGCCGCCTCCCACCACATCTCCCGGTTCGCCGCCGGCTCTGACCCGTGGATCGTGGCGGTCAAGATGGTCTCTGAGGGCGTCGACATCCCCCGCCTGCGGGTCGGCGTCTATGCCACGACCACCACGACCGAGTTGTTCTTCCGTCAAGCCGTCGGCCGTCTGGTGCGCTGGACGCCGGGCACGACGGGGCAGAAGTCCTACCTCTACATCCCCGACGAGCCCCGGCTGCGCGCCCGGGCGGCGGCCGTCGCCGAGCAACGCCGGCACTCATTGCGCCGGGAGGAGCCCCGGAACGGGCCAGCGGCCGAAGAGCGGGCCGAGCTTGACGAGGGCGAGGCGGAGCAGTTCTCCCTCTTCGCCCCGATCTCGGCGGTCCCCCTCGGGGCGGTCGATGGTGCCCCGGACTGGCTGGTCGACGAAGACCCCCGGATCGATCCCCCCGACGAGGCGGCCCTCACGATCGCCTTGCCACCCCTGGGATCCCCGGCCGGCAGCGACGGGGGGCGGGGCGCCCCACCCGGGGGCCGCACCCTGCGGGAGCACAAGGAACACCTGCGCTCGGCCAACACCGCCAAGGTGCGCTCGATCGCCCGCTGGACCGGCATGACGCATGCCGCGGTCAACCTGGAGCTCAACCGCATCGTGGGCCTGAACAAGGTCAGCGAGGCCACCGTCGAGCAGCTCGAGCGGCGCCTGGAGGCGGCCCGCCGGTGGTGCGACCAGGAGGAATCCCGGCACGCCGCGAGCTGAGGGAGGGAAGATCCGGAGTACTGGCCAACTCGATGGAGAGAAATCCAAGTTTTTTCCCGCCCTCGCCGGAACCCTCCGGATTCTGTCGGTACCCCTCGGTAATCTCACGGCTGTAAGTTGTCGAGCTCCGGGTCGGGGGAGCTCAGGCCGAGGGAGGTCCGCCAGGTGGCAGAGCCGATCGGGAGCCAGGCCCAGGACGTCGATCTGCGCGTCTTCTCCTACGCCATCGCCGACAAGGCCCCCCTCTACCTCGACGTCGTCGAGGCCCTGACCGCCGCCCGGGAGCGCTTCCGCCTCCAGCTCCGTCCGAACGAGGTGGTACGAGAGCTGCACCAGGCCGGCCTCGAACAGACCGTCGATGAGGTGTCCCTCGCCCTCGAGCAGCTCGTGGACTGGGGCAACGTGGCGCACTTCTACGACAGCGCCGCCCCTGAGACCCTGGCTGAGTTTTACGGCAAGCGCTTCCTCTACCAATTGACGCCGGCCGGTTGGGCGGCTCACGAAGGCGTCCGGGCGGTCCAGCGCACCGGGCTGGCGGAATCCGGCCGCCTCTCGGGGGTGCTCCTGCAGGCCATCGTGGAGCGGCTCGAAGCCCTGCGCGCCGCAAGCCACGCGGTTCCGCTCGATGGCGCCCGCCTCTACGTCTTGTGCATCGACACCTTCAATGTCTTTGCCGAGCTCGCCGCCAACTCCGCCCGCTACATGAGCGACTTGGCGGAGCAGGTCTCGGACGTCGCCGGCACCGACGAGCGCTTCCTTGCCTATAAGCGGGCGGTGTTCGCCTACCTGAACGACTTCATCGCCCGCTTCACCGACACCCTCCCCCGGATCCAGGCCCTCGTGGCGACCCTCGATAGCGACATCGAGCCGATCCTGAGGGCGGCGGCCGCCTCGGACGAGGCCCCGACCCTGCAGGGCGCCGACGAGGGCCCGCTGGTCGGCCTGCGCACCCGCTGGTCCGGGGTCGTCGGATGGTTCCTCGCCGACGGCGACCGGGCGCCGGTGGCCGACTCTCTTCGCCTCGCCATGCTCGACGCCCTCAACCGCATCCTGCTGGCCGTGGACCGCCTCAACGAACGGCACCTGCGCCGGGCATCCCGGGAGGCGGACTTCGTCCAGCTGGCCCGGTGGTTCGCCGACCTCGGCGTTGCCGCGCCGGACCACGACCAAGCCCACCGGCTGTGGGACCAGGCCTTCGGGTTGTGGGGTGCCCGGCACTTTACCCAGCTGGCCGGTGACGAAGAGATCGAGCGCCGGCGCAGCTTCTGGGAGGCCGAGCCGGTCGATGTCGCCCCCCGCCTGCGGGCCACCGGCCGCAAAGCGGTCGTCGGGCGGCCGGGCACGGGTGCCGACTACCGCGCGACCAAGCTGGCCAAGGTCGCCGCCCTGCGGGCCGCCCGGGCACAGGCAGCTGGCGCCCTTGGCCGCCTGGCGGCACGGACCCCCGCCCGGCTGTCGGACCTCGGCATCCTCGACCGCCACGAGTTTGGCCAGTTCCTCGCCCTGGTGGACGCCGCCCTCACCTCGCGCCCGGCGGCCGACGCCAGCCGGCGGGCCGTCACGCCGCTGGTGACCGTCATCCTGCGTCCCGTGACGCCCGCGGCCTGGGTGAGCGTGCGCACCACCACGGGCGTGCTGCACTGCCTGGACCACACGCTGGCCGTCTCCTTCATGGCCTTGGGCGCCGAGGAGGCAACCGGATGAGCGCTCCCGCCGATGTCAAGATCGCCATCCGAGCGCTGCTGGCGTCGCCCCTGGTCGGTGCCGAGGGGCCGGAAGCCCTGGCGGCAGTCCGCCGCCACCGGGGCGAGGCCGAGCGCTTCTTCGCCGACGAGCTCGGGTACCGCCTCGACGCCAGCCGCCTGGGGCTCGCCCGCCTCGCCAAAACCCCGGGCCCGGGACACGAGCCCCGCGGCCTGCGCACGAGGGGCGGCCGGCGGTTCGACGCCCGGAAGTACGCCCTCGCCTGCCTCGTGCTGGCCACCGCCGAAGTCGAAGGGGACCGCACCACTGCCCGCCGCCTCTTCCAGGAAGTCGCCCGGCGGGCGGGCTCGCTGGAGGGCTTCCCGTTCGCTCTCGATGTCGCCGCCGACCGGCGGGCCTTCGTGCAGGCGGTCCAGGCGGTGCAGGGCCTGGGTGTCCTGGAGCTGGCTGAGGGCGAGGAGGAGCGCTTCGCCCGGGGCGACACCGATGCCGATGCCCTCTACCGCATCGACCGCGAACGGCTCGCCCTGCTGCCCACCACCTCCGCCCCACCTTCGCTGTTCGCCGCCCCCGCCGACCTCCCGGGCGATGTGTACCCCGACACCGATGAAGGCCGCACCCGCCGGCGCCGGCACCGGGTGATGCGGGGCCTCGTCGAGCAACCCGTGCTCTACGCCGAGGATCTGTCGCCCGAAGAACGGGACTATTTCTCCTCCCAGCGCGGCCGGATCGAGCGCCTGCTGGCAGAGCGGGTCGGGTTGACCCTGGAAGTGCGGGCCGAGGGCTGGGTGGCTGTCGACGAGGAGGGCGAGCTCACCGACGTCACCTGGCCGGACTATGCCACCCCCCAGGTGGCTGCCCTGCGGATCTGCGACAAGCTGGGCCGGCGGCGCCGTGAGGGGGACACACCGGTCTGGCCCCTTGCCGGCGTCCAGGAGTTCGTCCGCGCGCTCGCCGCCGAGTACGCCGGCTACTGGCGCCAGGGCTGCGAAACCTCCGAGGGCGCCGCCGGCCTGACCGATGAGGCCTTGGCCATCCTCGGTTCCCTCCGGCTCATCCGGCGGGACCGGGCCGGGATCGAAGCCCGGCCGGCGGTCGGCAGGTTCGCTGCCGTGGCGCCGGCAATCCCCAAACCCGCCCAACCGCTTGCCACCCAGGACACGCTATGAACAGAGCGTTCGCACCATGAGCACGGGCACCCTCCACGCGCTCGGTACGCGGGACCTGCCCTCTCCGGCCGGGGAGCGCTTCCGGCCCCTGCGGGCGGGCATCCGCAACGTCTGGGAGTACGACAACCAGGAGTTCTGGCTGTCCGGTGGCTGGCTGATCCTCCGGGGCCCGAACACCGCCGGGAAGTCCAAGGCCCTGGAGCTCCTCCTGCCCTTCGTGCTCGACGGCGAAACCCGCCCTGAGCGGCTCGACCCATTCGGGGGGCGGTCTAAGACGATGTACTGGAACCTGCTTGACTTCGACGAGTCCCGGCGCAGCGAGATCGGCTACTGCTGGGTCGAGTTCGGCCGGGTGGACGCCGAGGCGCAGGAGCACTTCGTCACCTGCATCGTGGGCATGCGGGCGACACGGGGCGCGGAACGCCGGGTGGAGACCTGGTTCGCCGTGACGCCGCTCCGGATTGGCCTCGACGTGGACCTGGCGGGCCCGGATGGGCGGCTGTTGACCCCCGACCGGTTCCGGCAGGCGATCGATGGGCGGGGACGCTGCCCCACCACCGCACGGGACCATCGCATGGCGGTGGACCAGGCACTCTTCGGGCTGGGCCCCGAGCGCTTTGAAGGCCTCCTGCACCTGCTCCTGCAGCTCCGGCGCCCCAAGCTTTCAGAGAAGCTCGATGTCGCCAAGCTGGCGGGGGTGCTGAGCGAGGCCCTGCCGCCCCTGGAGCGGGCCCGGCTGGAGCTCCTCGCCCAGGCGTTTGCCCGCCTCGACGCCGATGCCGCCGAGCTGGAGGTTCTGGAGAAGGCGCGGGACGAGCTGGAATCGTTCCTGGCGGCTTACCGGCACTACGCCCGCATCCAGACCCGGGTCCGGGCGGACGGCGTGCGCAGCGCCCAGAGCGAGTTCGACCGGATCACCCGGACCGAGCGCCAGCAACGGGAACTGGCGGACGCCGCCAGCGAGGAACTGGCCAAGCTCGAGGAGCGCCGCAGCGAGCTGGGCGAGGCCGCCGCCCGCCTCCGGGGCCAACTCGAAGGTCTCGACCTCTCCAAGGTCCAGCACCTGGATCTCGTCGAGCGGGCTGCCGCCGAAGCGGAGCGCGTGGCCCGGGCGAGCGCGCAGCGGGCCAGCGGCGACGCCCACCAAGCGGTTGAGGCCGATGCCGATGCGCAGGCAACACTGGCTACCGCCGAGGCCGCCGCCGCACGGCGTGATGCTCGGGTGAGCATGCTGGAGGCCGCCTCCCGGGAGGTGGGTCTCGGCGAGGTTCTCGAAGCCCACCGTCCCCAGCTGTTGGCCCGCCCCCAGGACGCCCGCCGGGGGCTGGAGGCGGCCGCCGACCGGCGAACCGATCAGGCGAAGGTTGTCCAGGCCGCCGCCGCGGCCGCCGAGCGGGCCCGCCGTGAGGCTGAGGTCGCCGAGGAGCGGGCTGATAGGGCGGAGGAGGGCCGCCGGCAGGCCGAGATCGCCGAGGAACAGGCGGGGGTGGCGGTCGAGCTTGCCGGCGAGGCCTTTGCGGCGTCGGTCACCTCGTGGTCCGAGTTCCTCGACCCGGCTGCACGGGAGCGGCTGTCCCTTCCCGCCGAGCTCGCCGCCGATGCTCTCGCCGCAGTCCTGGCGGCCGATGGCGATGGGGGCGCTGCCCGGGCGATCGCCCAAGCGCTCTGTGCCCCTGCCCGGGAGACCGTCGCAGCTGAGCGGGCAGGAGCCGCCGCCGAGGTGCGCGCCCTCACCGCCCGGCAGGCGGAGCTGGAAGCTCGCCGGGAAACGGTTGCTGCCGAGCGGGATGACGCCCCGTCGCCCGCCCCCGGCCGCCCGGCGGACCGCCCCGACGGCTGTGCCGGCCTCTGGCGCTGCGTTGAGTTCGACTCCTCGGTAGGCCAGGCCCAGCAGGCGTTCCTGGAGGCGGCCCTGGAGGCCGCCGGCTTCCTCGATGCCCTGGTCACTCCCGAAGGCCACCTGCTGGACGCCAGCACCTTGGACACCGTGCTGACCGGCACGCCCTCCGGCGGGCAGTCGCTCACGGCCTGGCTGGTGCCGGATCCAGCGGGGCCACTCCCCCCGGCGGTGGTGGCGCGGGCATTGGCGGCGGTCGGCGCCGGGGCCGGCACGGGCTCCGCCTGGGTTGACCTCGACGGCAGCTGGGCCAACGGGCCGCTGTCAGGCCGTTGGGCCAAGACGGCGCCCGAGTTCGTCGGGGCATCTGCCCGGGCGGCTGCCCGCGCGCGCCGCCTGGTGGAGATCGACCGGGCACTGGCCGAGCTCGCGGTTGCGCTGGCAGCAGCACGCGCAGCGGAGGCCAGCCTCGCCGCCCTGGGCCGCCAGATCGAAGGCGCCGAGCGGTCATTCCCGGTGCCCACCGGCCTCCGCGACGCGTTGCGCGACCGTGACCGCTTGGCCCGGGCCCTCGAGGAGGCGGCCCAGGTGGCCGCCCAGGCGGCAGCTCGTCTCAAGGCTGCACAAGACGCAGTGGCGAAGGCGAACGACGCCCTCGGCCTGGCCGAGCAGGAGGCTGGTTGCCGGGCGTCCGATGTCGACCGCCTCCTGACAGCCCTCGGCCGGTGGCGGGCCCGGCTGGCGGGGACCATCCCGGAGATCGAGCGAGCCGTCGACGCCTGGGAGCGGGCCGAAGCCGCCGACCGCCGGGCCGCCGGCCGCCGGCAGGCCGCCGAGGCTTCATCGGGCGACGCCCGTCGGGACGCTGAGGAAGCCGGGCAGCGCCGGGGCGAGGCCGACGAGGTGCGGCGCAGCATGGGGGCCGATGTGGACGCCATCCTGCGGCGCAAGGCCGAGTTGGAAGCCTCTTTGGGATTGGCGCGGGAGGAGTTGGGCGGCTTGGCGCAACGCCGGGACGGCGTCCGTGACCAGTTGGCCGCCGCCCGGGCCAAGCTCGAGGTCACCCAGCGGGAGCGGGAGCAGCGGGACGAGGAACGGGCGCAACGCCTGCAGGGGCTCGTCCTGCTCGCCACCACCGAGCTCGGCCCGCTGGCCCTCGGCCCGATCGATGTCGAGCGGGACCTGACCCAGGTGACGGCCGGGGTGGCCTTCGCCCGGGCCGCTGCGGAGCGGCTGGCCGACGTCGAGGCGGACAAGGGGACCCAGGACCAGGCCGTGAACCGCCTTCACGACGCCTTCGTCCACCTCCGGGCACGGCTGGGGGCGGACTTCGATCCCCACCTCGACTCCCAGGACGGTGCCAATGTCTGCTACGCCAAGCTCAACGGGGCCCCGGTGGGTGCCGTCGACCTGGCCTCCGCCCTCAACGAGCAGGTTCGCCGGCGCCGGGAGACCCTGACCGACGAGGAGCGGGAGCTGATCGAGCGCCACCTACTCGCCGAAGTCGGTAGCCACCTGGGCGAGCGGATCCACACCGCCTGGTCACAGCTCCAGCGCATGAACCAGCAACTCGCCCTCCACGGCACCCGGTCTGGGGTGCGCCTGCACCTGCTGTGGGAGCCCGACCCGGAGGTGGTGGCGGGCTCCGCCGAGGCCTTGAAGCTCCTGAAGCGGGAGGTGCACCTCCTGAGTGCCGAGGAGCGGGCGGTCCTGGCCGCCTTCCTGGCGGACCGCGTGCGGGCGGCGCGCGAGGGGGCGGAGGGCGCCGACGCCGTGGAGCGTATGGCGGCTGCCCTCGACTACCGCCGCTGGCACCGCTTCGTGGTCATGCGGCGATCGAACGGCCGGGACGAGCGCTTCACTGCCCGGACGCAGGCGCACGGATCCGGGGGTGAGCAGGCCAAGCTGGCCCACCTCCCCCTGTTCGCCGCCACCGCCGGCTACTACGCCTCCGCCCTGCCGACGTGCCCCCGCCTCCTCATGCTGGACGAGGCGTTCGCCGGCATCGACGACCAGCAGCGGGCGGACTGCATGGCCATGCTCGTCGACCTCGGGCTCGACGCTGTCCTGACCAACTACAACGAGTGGGGGTGCTACCCGGAGGTGCCTTCGGTGGCCATCTACCAGCTCGAGCGGACCGATGGCCAGCGGGGCGTGGCAGCGCTGCGCTTCGTGTGGGACGGGCGGCGCCTGCGGGAGGACGACCCGTTCCTCGCCACCATCGAGCCGCCCGATGTCGGCCTCCTGGCGCTCGGAGACGAGGGAGAAGGCTGAGCCTTCCTCCGGCGGCCCGCCTGTTGGCCGAGGACCGTCGCCTCGCCCGGTTGTTTGCATCTGCCCACCGCCGTCTGGAGTCCACCAGCGGCAGACTCGAGGGAGCGGCGGCCACGATCCTGGATCCGACCGGCGACGAAAGGCTGGCGGTGGACCGCCTGCTCGGATCGCGCTCACGGGGCGTCGGTCTCCGGGTGCCGCTGGTGCGCCTCGAGGCAGTACTGCAAGAGCGGGCCGGCAGCTCGCTGGTCTCGATGGTGGAGGCGGTCGTCGGGCCCCTCCGGGACCGGCCGGGCGAGCGGGCAGCCCGGGTCGAGGAGGAAAAGGCGATGTGGGGGGCGGCTCTCGTACACCCGGCTCTCGCCCGCCATCGGGACCTGATCGGCTGGCTGGAGCGGCAACAGGCTTCCGGGAAGTGGCGCGCCGACCCCGACTTCGGTGCCCACCTCGACGCCGCCCTGAGCGTCCTCGAGCGGTTGCCTTCCCCGGTACCCATCGGACGGAGCCGGCTGGCGGCCAGCGTGCTCGGCTCCAGCCACGCCCTGGACGGCATCGAGGCGGTGGGTCGCCTGGTACCGGCGGCGTTGGCATACCTGGCGGGGACCGGGTTGCCGGCCACCTCCTTGCAGCGCCGGCGCCTGTGGGCCGGGATGGGGGTGGACGACGACGAGACGTCGTCGACCGTGCTCGTGCTCGGTCTCCGCCCGGCCTGTTCCGGTCCCATGACCGAGGCCGTCGCCCGCTGGGCCGACGGCGGCGTGCCGATGCCTATCCCGCTGGCCGCCCTCCAGCGGGAGCCGTGGAGATTTCCCGGCGGTGAGTTGGTCCATGCCTGCGAGAACCCCTCGGTCCTCCACGCCGCTGGCAGCCGGTTGGGGGCTCGGTGCCCCCCGATGGTGTGCCTGGAAGGCAACCCTTCAGTGGCCGCGGTCCGCCTGATCGAGGTGCTGGTCGGAGAGAGGTGTGCCGTGGCTTACCACGGTGACTTCGGCTCGGGTGGCATCGCGATCGGCAACCGGGTGATCGGTGCTATGGGGGCGCAGCCCTGGCGGTTCAGGGTGGAGGACTACCGGGCGGGGGTGGCCCATGCCCGGGCCACCGGGGTGCAGTGCCTGCCGCTGCGGGGACGGCTGCCGGAGGCCTGCTGGGACGCCGAGCTGGCGTCCGCGATGGCCCGGGCCGGAGTGGAGATCGAGGAGGAGTTGGTGCTGGAGGACCTGCTGGCAGACCTCCGTTAGCGCGAGCCCATCGCCTCCCAATTCTGTGTCCGATTAAGGATCGTTGGGTCGCGGGTTATCCTCTATAGGATCAACGGTTCGCCCTCTATGCTTTGTGATCCGGAGCTTCCTTACTCCCTTGCTTAGGCTTAGGGAATCAGTGGAGAATCAACCCTTCACTCGCTTGATATGTTTCGTAGCTGATCCACGGGATTCCACCCCGCAGGGTGTGCCTGTCCACTTGAGGACCAGGGATATCCTTTAGCCGCCCATGCTTTCCGCAGCTGTCCATAGAGATTCGGTCTCCGGCCGATATCCCCTCCAGCGGCGTCGTCATATCCGAACTGAGTCCCGCAGCTAGGGCATATCTCAAAGGAGGCGGATCCGTCCATCCATGGGCCCACGGATAGTGATGGGTAACCACATACAGGTCACACGTTGTCCATGTTCATGGCAAATATCTCGGTGGGCCACCCGGTTGACTCTGCCAATAGTCCAGGTTGGTTGCATAACCGTGAATGGCAGGGTTTGGTTGGAAGAAAGTGGATGTGGTTCCGTCAGACCTGAACGCGCCGAAGGTATTCGTTGATGTATCATAATTCGCAGCTGCCCGCCGGCATCCATTTTGGTGGGAACCTGGTCGGCGATGGCGCTCTGAACCGAAACCAGGGCAAGCCGTCGCGTTCCCATTCCCATCGCTAATCCTCAAATGAACAAGGCTCGGCCTTGCCCGCGTTATCGTCATTTCCAAATTCAAGGTCCACAGTGAGGACATACCTCGTAAGAGGGCGGCCCAACAGATCTTCATACGAGAGGCCGCCTGGGGCGAAACCCTGACGGGGTCCCTGCAATTCCCCGTCGTGTGGGGGCGCCGTGTCAATGGCCAAGTCGCGCGCCCCACTGGTGGCCAACTAAAAGTCCCCACCTCCTGAGCATCTACGGGGGTCAGGGCTTGGCGGGAGCGATCACCTCCTCCTTCACTGGAGCCCCCACCTGGGCGCGGGCTTTGGCCT